>DBFAHJ010000076.1:0-5891 GCA_048227095.1 Collinsella aerofaciens
CCGCATTAGCTTAAAGTATGCTAGGTGTCGCACCAAAATGTTGGCTATTTACTCATCAGACCCGAAAAACGCGCAACTACCGCGCTCCTAAGAAAGCGTGAGCAGCTCCGGCAGCTGGTCGATAATCTTGTCCGCGGCATCCTGGCTAAAGCCAAAGCGCTCCTCGCGCTTGGCAATAACCGTCAGGCCGGCTCGCTTACCCGCGGTAATGCCCGGAACGGAATCCTCAACGCAGCAGCAGCGATTCGCTGGCAGCCCCAGCAGGTCTAGCGCATGCAGGTAGATGTCGGGCTCGGGTTTACTCTCCTTAAACTGCTCGCCGCTCACCACATACTCAAAGGCATCCGACAGCCCGCATGCGTTGAGCACTTCCTCGATGCTAACCATGGGAGACGAGCTGGCAAGCGCCACGCGAACGCCACGGCGCGGCAGCTCTCGAATCGTATCCACGGCGCCTGGGTTAATCAAAGCCTGATAGTCGCGCGGACGCTCATGCGCCCACTCGTCCCAACGGGCCAACGCTTCCTCGCCAGTAAAATGCCCCTTACCGGCGCGCTCAAACCAATCGACCAGCATATGCAGGAAGAACTGATGCGAGGTACCGACCTGCCCATTCAACTCCTCTTGAGTCAGATTAAGCCCAAGCTCCTTGGCAAACGCGGCAGTCTCGCCCAGGTAGTAATACTCGGTATCGACAATGACGCCGTCCATGTCAAAGATAACGGCGTCAAACGGAAATGCGGACACGGCACCCTCCCTAACAAAAGGGCGCCTGCAAGCAGGCGCCCAAACCATGCATTATCGGCGATTCTAACCCAGCAGCTTATCCAGCGCCATTGCAATACCATCTTCGTTGTTATCGGCGGTCACCATCTGGGCCACAGCCTTAACCTCATCGACGGCGTTACACATGGCAACACCGGTGCCGGCCCACTCAATCATGGACTTGTCGTTCTGGCCGTCGCCAAACGATACGACCTCGCTGGCATCGATGCCGAGTTTGGGCAGGGCACCCTCGAGCGCACGGGCTTTGTCGATACCGGGCGCCGTGTACTCAAAGTACCAGTCGGCCGTAAACATGCCCGAAAGCGTCTGCTTAAAGGGCGCATACATCTCCTCGTAATGCGCCTGCAGGTAGGCCGGATCGCCCGCCGTCAGCAGCTTGTCCACGGGATAAGCATCAGCGACCTCATGCAGGCTCTCCACCTCGCGAATCTTAAGATCGCACGCATCGCGCTCGTATTTGACGATGTTTTTCTGCGAGCCGTCAGGCAGCGTGATCATGCAGTGATACGAATCCACGACATGCAAATCGCGACCGAGCGAAATCATAGGGATCACGTCAAAATTACGCAGGTGATCAATCAGACGGTGCAGCTCGTCAGCCGGCATAGCCTGGTCAAAAAGGACCTCATCGGTCTGAGCGTCGACCACATGCGCGCCATTAAAGGCAACCAGCAGACCGTCATGGTTTTGAAGGTCGAGCTCCTGCGCCAAGGCGTGCAGTCCCCATGCGGGACGGCCCGAAGCCAAGATGAGCTTAATGCCCGACTCCTGCGCCGCGAGCAGCTTCTCGCGCGTACGCGGGCTAATCACTTTCTGATCGTTGGTGAGCGTACCGTCGATATCCATCGCGATGGCTTTGATTGCCATATATGCCTCCCTGTCATTGAACAACCTTGTCTGAGCCATCATACAGAACACCCATCGCGACTCCGTTTACAACGGGCAAAAAGTCATATTGTCTCGAACATGAACGGCGTGTGGTCGTGAAGCTTTATCGCTCAGGTCAAATACGTCTGCTAGCGACGCTCATCCGTCGGTGCGCCCTCGACGATCGCGATGCCCGCCGATGCGCCTAACGCGCTGGCGCCGGCCTCGATGAATGCGCAAGCCTCTTCGTAATTATGGATACCGCCCGCCGCCTTGATTGCCACGGCATCGCCGAGCACCTCGTGCATCAGCCGCACGTCCTCGAGCTTAGCACCGCCAAAGCTTCTGCCGGTCGATGTCTTAAGGAATCCCGGCTTGGCCTCCAGCGCGATCTCGCATACACGGCGCTTGGCGGCGTCGTCGCCGTCCAGCTTGCACATCTCGACGATTACCTTGTCAGTGATGCCATGCGCGCGACAAAAATCAGCAATGGTAGTCATCTCGCGCTCGATGGCATCAAAATCGCGGTTCTCGATCGACCCCTGATTCAAAACGTAGTCAATCTCGGTAAAGCCACACGCAGCGTATTCCTCAAACCTCGCAAGCTTCTCCTCAAGCGTCATAGTGCCCTGGGGAAAGTCGATGGCGCCGGCAAGGATGATGTCAGAGCCCTCGAGCATGGCGCGGCCCGTCTCGTACTCCTGAAGGTTCGCAAATACGCAGCGAAAGTTGTACTTTAACGCCTTCTCGACATACTGCTCAAACGTGTCCTCGGGGGCATCGATATAGTCGATGTATTTATTGATGGGTTTGGCAAGTGTCATGCTGGGCCTCCTTGTTCAGGACTGACAACCGATTCGTGGTTTCACGCGAAAAACCACGTTCAATGTACGCCCGACATACAAGGACAGCGTCCGCATTCCGACAAGTGGTATGAAATTAGCTGTAAACGTATATTTACAGACAGCGAATGGCACCGCACGCGGATGCCGACAGCAAGACATCCCCCCTCAATACACCCTCATGCCCCTTTACTGTTTGCGACCAGAAATGATGAGCTGCACAACGCCGTTAGCGGTCGAATTCGACCTCTGACGACGTCACGCGACTCATCGTATCCGACCGACAACAGAAAAGGGGCACGTTCGCATAGCGTGGCGCGTGACGGTTGCAAAACCACCCCATTTGAAACAAAGGCAAAAAAGTACTTGCAAAGACGCGTTCCGACATATAAGTTGATAAAAGACCGCCGTTGCGGTTTTAAGTAGATCGAGCATATGAAGTTTGAGTTTTAGCGTGTAAGAGAAGGAAGATCGGCAAAGTACAACCCCAAACGCAATGACAACTTAATGAGGTAACTGCCACATGTGAGGCACCCAGGACATTGCTGTCTCGATTTTGAGCACGATGCCTTCCGCCTTGCATGGGCCGTTTCATCCCGCCCCTGCAGCAACTGCCTCACGGGCTCATTGAAAACCGCATAGCACCCAAACGTCAGCACATCACCCACGGCAAGCACATCACTCACGACAACCAACACATCAACAAACAGCACGAACATCAACCGATTGGAGAAGCTATGACAAACCACCACGCTGAAGACGGCGATAAGAAAAGCATTCTGGATGCCCGAATTGAGCGAGCATATGCAAACGAATATGACGCCGCCTTTGCCGCCGCGACCATCAAGAACTACGCGTCGCTGCCGCTCACGACGATCTTGGCCGACCACCCTCAACTGCTGAAGCGCTGCACAAAGATCATGGGCGACCCCGACATTCGCAAGCTGACAGACCCCTATGCCCCAAAACGCGACAACGATTCGTGCGTTCTTACCGTAGGCTGCCTAGCCCATATGCTTACGGCGCTCGACACGAAACTCAAGCTCGAATGGGAACCCGACGAGCGTCATGAACTCGAAAGCAAGCGGAACACCCTGCGCACCGCACTGTTCCTTCCGCTGGACGGCCTCAAGCGCTGCAACGTCGAGCTCAATACACAGGCGCGGCAAAAGCCCGGGACCACGGGGCAGAAAACTCCAAGACCCCATGCGGCCATCGTCGACCGCAACCGATATAACCGCATGACCGCGCACTTTTCCGCCGAGGGAGCAGCCATAAGGACGCTGATCGATCTGCTGTGCCTCCTGAGCATCAACGAGCTATTTGAGGGCTATCTCGCCCTTGTTCCCGCGACGGCACCCAAGTCGGTAGCAAAGATCATCGAGACCTGCAGACGCCAGTTTGAGCGCCATCGCAATGGCAGCGAGATGAACGCCAGCATCGCGCAGTACTACGCGGCTCATTACAAAAATGACGGTTGTGCCCCTGTCGAGCATCAGCTGCGGCTCGCCTACACCACGCCCGTCGCAACGCTCCATCGCTTTGGAGCCCTTGGCGCTTGCGAGCCGCACGAACAGGCAGCCTGCCCCACAGCCGAGCTCGATCTCAGGCTCGGACGAACCCTGTAGCCCGCCAGCCCCTCCGCGGGCAACAATCCTATTCCACAACACAACCAACAGAAAGGAGTCCTCATGGACACCAATCATTCCCCCATCATCAGCCCCCTCACCATGCGTGAATCCGCCCGAGGTATCACGCTTACCAGCATTTACGATGAGATGCTCGCCCGTCGCGAGCTCTCCGTCATGGGAAACATCGAAACCCCGATGGCTCACGACCTATGCCAGCAGATTCGCCTGCTCGATGCCACCGACCCCAGCCGCCCCATCACCATATTTGTCGCCAGCGCCGGCGGAAGCGTGCGATCGGGTCTTGCGATCTATGACGCCATGCGCCTCGCATCGTGCCCCATCCGCACCGTCTGCCTGGAATTCGCCGCGTCCATGGGCGCCGTGATCTTTATGGGCGGCGACGATCGCCGTATGGCGCCCCATGCAGAGCTCATGATTCACGACCCGCTGATCCCCCAGGGGGCAGGCGGCTCGGCACTTGCGCTGCAGGAAACCAGCCGGCGTCTCATGCAGACCCGCAAGACCCTCACGCAAATCCTCTCGGACCGCAGCGGCCTCACGCCCAAGCGCATCCAGTCCCTCACTGCAAAAGACACCTACCTTTCGGCCGAGCGCGCCGTCGAGCTCGGCTTTGCCCACGAAATCCTCTCGACCACCAAGGAGGTCGCCCATGTCTAACCTCGCCAGCCGCCTCGCCGCATCTGAGTCCGCATCGTCCACCATCCTCGCCAAGGATCGAACGCTTTCCTGCGACACCCGCCAAACGGGACTCAACAACAACGCACTTGTGATCGGCCCCTCGGGAGCCGGCAAGACCCGAAACGTCCTCAAGCCCAACCTGCTGCAAATGAACGCAAGCTACATCGTGCTCGACACCAAAGGCACGCTCTGTCGCGAAGTGGGACCCGTGTTGGCAGCCCACGGTTACCGCGTGCAATGTCTCAACTTCGCCGACCTCAACACCGTCCCGGCCCTTGCGCCCGGCATCGAGCGCTGCGGCTACAACCCCCTGAGGCACATTCGCCGCAAGGCGGACGGCAGGCCCAACCAGCAGGACATCCTCTCGGTAGCAAAGGCCATCTGCCCCATCGAGGACAACAACCAGCCTTTTTGGGATCATGCGGCGGCAAACCTGCTGTCGTGCCTTATCGCCTACGTCACCGAACAGCTACCCGCCGACGAGCAGACGATCAGCTCGGTCATCAAGCTGATCGAGCACCTGCAGGACGGTGCCACGGGTCGATTGTTTGACGACCTGATCACGACCGACCCCCAAAGCTATGCCCTCTCGCTATGGCGGCGCTACGCCATTACGCAAAATGCCGAGCGCATGCACGCGAGCATCGTCGGCATCCTTGCCGAAAAGGTCATGTGTCTGGGATTCGACGGTGCGGCACAGCTCTATCGTGAGTGCCATCAGGTGGACTTCGCTTCCATGGGACACACCCCCTGCGCCCTGTTTGTAACCGTGAGCGATATTGACCGCAATCTCGATCCGCTGACCGGCCTCTTTATTTCGCAGGCGTTTATGGGCCTCATTCGTGAGGCCGATAGGCAGCCCGGCGGCAGCCTGCCCGTGCCCGTGCGCTTTATGCTCGATGACTTCGCAAATCTGCAGATCCCCCAGATCGACAACGTGCTCTCGATTATCCGAAGCCGCAACATCTGGGCAACGCTGCTGCTGCAGTCGACCAACCAGCTCGATGCGCTCTATGGCGAGGCACGCGCACGCTCCATCATGGGCAACTGCGACACGCATCTGGTG
>DBFAHJ010000077.1:0-7887 GCA_048227095.1 Collinsella aerofaciens
ATGCAATACCTCGAGTTCGCCAGCAAAGTTCAGTAAGCCCGCCCATTCGCTTGGGCCCATCGTATTGCAAGCACGCTCGGCCCAAATGCATCGCAAATGACTCCCGCTCGCAAACGAGGGTACAATGACGCTCGTGTCACACCGCGGGGCTCCGGCCCCAACATATACAAAGGAGTCAAACATGGGTTGCGAGCACGCACAGGCAGCCGGCGGGCAAACGTCGCCGTCGCAATTTGAGGAGAATACGCTGTCCGAGGTCAAGCGCGTTATCGCCGTGCTTTCCGGTAAGGGCGGCGTCGGCAAGTCATTCGTCACCGGCGCCATCGCCACGGAGCTTTCCCGCCACGGTCACAAGGTCGGCGTCCTCGATGCCGATATTACCGGCCCCTCTATCCCTAAGATGTTCGGCATGAGCGGACGTCACGTCCATGCCCTCGGCAATCTTATGCTGCCCGAAATCTCCGAGCACGGCGTCAAGGTTATGAGCTCTAACCTGCTGCTCCAAAACGAAACCGACCCCGTGCTCTGGCGCGGCCCGGTTATCGCGGGTGCCATCAGGCAGTTCTGGAGCGAAACCTCATGGGGCCCCATCGACTACCTGCTGGTCGACATGCCTCCGGGAACGGGCGACGTCGCCCTCACTGTCTTCCAGTCGCTGCCCGTCGATGGCATCGTCATCGTCACGAGCCCGCAGGATCTGGTCTCGATGATCGTCGCCAAGGCGGTCAACATGGCCGAGAAGATGAACGTGCCCATTCTGGGAATCGTCGAAAACATGAGCTATATCGAGTGCCCCGATTGCGGCAAGAAGATCGAAGTCTTTGGCAAGAGCAAGCTCCCCGAGGTCGCCGAGCGTTACAACCTCGAGATTCTAGGGCAGCTTCCCATCAATCCGGCACTCGCCGAGGCTTGCGACAAGGGCGAGGTTGAGACCGCACTGCCCGACGGTATGCTGCCCCAAGCCGTCTCTGCTGTCGAGGCCATTGCCCCGCACGAGACCGCCGAGGCCTAAGTGAACACAAACGCCTCCTATGACGTCTTGGTAATCGGCGGCGGGGCCTCGGGTCTCGCCGCCGCCATTACGGCCGCACGCGCAGGCAAAAGCGTCTGCATCGTTGAGCGCGATGTTGCCTGCGGCCTTAAACTCCTTGCGACCGGCAACGGCCGCTGCAACCTTTCCAACGAATCAATTGATTTCCAGCGGTACAACCACCCCGCATTCGTCGAATCCGTCATGGGTCCCCGGCCCGAGCAAGAGCTCGGCAGTTTCTTCTCCTCGCTGGGCATCATGACGACCTCCGAGGAGGGCCGGCTGTATCCGCGCTCCCTTCGTGCCGAATCGGTGCGCGATGCGCTTCTCAACGCTTGCAATCACCTGGGTATCACCTTGATCTGTGGAGCAAACGTTGCCTCGGCATTCAAAGCCCCCGAGGGCTGGGTACTCCAAATAGACCGTCCCGCGCGAGCACTCAAGGCAAAAAAGCACGACGACCGAAAATCGGAGGTTCGCTCGCTTCGGAAGGCGCTTGCCGACACCCCTCGCAAGAACGAGACGCTGCAGGCAAAGGCCGTAATTATCGCTACGGGCGGCAGCCCCGCCGACATCGCGAAGACGTTCAATCTTTCCCTCACACCGCAGCATCCCGTCCTCTGCCCTGTGTCGGCATCGGTCTTCGGCGACCAGACTGCGCTCAAGACGCTGGATGGCCTGCGCGTCCGCGCCCGTTTGACGCTCACCCGCAATCACGAGGAGCTCTGGCACGAAGACGGCGAAGTGCTCTTCCGAACCTTTGGCATTTCGGGCGTTGCTGCCTTTAACCTCTCCCGTCGCGTTCAGCGCGACGACACGATTCTGCTCGACGTTTTCCCCGACCTCTCCAAAGACGTGTTGCTCAATATGCTCAATCAGCGAGTTGCGTTGCTCGGCGGCTTTTCACCCCGCGACCCCCGCTGGCTCGACGGCATGCTTGCCCCGCAGTTCTCTCACGTTGTCTGCACCGCATTCGAACAGTGCCACCCCGGGTCGTACGACGTCATCCATCTGGTCTCAATCCTCAAGCACTTTAAGATGCTCGTCGAGGGAACGACAGAGGAGCGTTCGGCCCAGGTCACGCGCGGCGGCGTGCCCATCGAGAGCGTCTCAGCTCCCAACCTCTGCGTGAGCAACGCGGCAGACGCCCCACTTTACATCTGTGGCGAGGCGCTCGACATCGATGCCGATTGCGGCGGTTTCAACCTTGCATGGGCTTGGATCTCGGGTATTCGCGCTGCAAGCAGCCTATAGCCGCGCAGTCTATAATCAAAACGCATTCGGGCCGTCTGGGACACCGGGCGGCCTCTTTCTTGCATCTAAGGAGACCTCGATGATCGAAATCACCCAAGTCCACGCGTCACTCGATGAGGCCGGCGACGAAGCCGCCTGCCTTGCTATTGGTAGACGCGCCGTCAAACGAGCCCTGCGATGCGAGGATTCCCAGATTAAAGCCATTGAGCTCCATCGCAAGTCAATCGACGCCCGTAAAAAACGAGATGTCCATTTTATTTTGAGCTTTCGAGTCGAGCTGACAAGCTCCCGACTCGAGCAGGAGGTGGTCGACCGCGTCGCCGAGCGCGACCGCTCGCGCATCCGCATGGTAGACGGCGAGGCTCCTTCATTCCCCAACCCTGTCCCAAATGCACCCAAGGGGCGTCCCGTCGTTGTCGGCGCCGGTTGCGCCGGTCTCTTCGCCGCCCTGACCCTTGCCGAAGCGGGCCTTAAACCCCTGCTCATCGAGCGCGGCGACCCCGCGCTTCGCCGCTCGGAAGCGATTGATCTCTTTCTTAAGGAGCGTATCCTCGACCCCGAAAGCAATATCCAATTTGGCCTGGGCGGCGCAGGGACCTTCTCGGACGGCAAGCTCAACACGGGAACCAAGAATCCTGCCCATCGACTGATTCTTGAGACCTTCGTCAAAGCGGGCTCACCTCGCGACATCCTGTGGGACGCCAAACCGCACATTGGCTCCGACATCCTACCCACCGTCGTCACCAACATTTCTCAGCGCATCGAGCAGCTCGGTGGAACCGTCCGCTATCGAACAAGGCTCGTCAATATTCGAACCGATGAATCTGGCGCCATCACCGGCGTCGATGTCCAACCGCCCCAAGAAACCACAAGCGAGACAATCGCCACAAAGCACCTCATTCTCGCCTGCGGCCATTCCGCCCGCGACGTATTCGAGCTTCTCAAAGAACATGACGTTACCCTCGCGCAAAAGACCTTTGCCATGGGTGTGCGCATCGAGCATCCACAGCATGACATCGACCGTGCCCAATATGGCCCTTCGGCGGGACACCCGGCACTCGGAGCAGCCCCCTACAAGCTTGTCGCCCATCTCCCCAACGGCCGCAGTGTGTTCTCGTTTTGCATGTGCCCCGGCGGACAGGTTGTCGCGGCTTCTTCCGAGCAGGGCCATCTGTGCGTCAACGGTGCCAGCCTCAATGCCCGCGACGGGCGCAACGCAAATGCCGCCCTACTCGTCAACGTCACACCCGACGACCTTCCCGGCGATGATCCGCTCGCAGGCATTGAGCTCCAGCGCGCCTGCGAGCGAGCCGCCTATCGCCTGGGTGGCTCTAACTGGAACGCGCCGGCACAGCTCGTCGGAGATTTCCTTGCGGGGCGCGCCAGCACGGCACCCGGAAAGGTAAAACCAACCTATCCACTTGGCGTGACCTGGACGGCGATCGACGATGCCCTCCCGCAGCATATCGTCGAATCGCTTCGTTTGGGAATTCCCCTGCTCGGTAAGAAACTGCGTGGCTATGACCGCCCCGATGCGGTCCTCACTGGCGTGGAGACGCGTTCGAGCTCCCCGGTTACGGTCATCCGCGATCGAACATGCCACGCCGTGTCGACCCCGGGCCTTTACCCTTGCGGCGAGGGTGCCGGATATGCCGGCGGCATCATGAGTGCCGCCACCGACGGCATCCGTTGCGCTGAGGCGCTGATAGCAGACCTCTAGTGCACGAACTCTCGCGTCCGAACGACACAGGCCCCGAGTTCCACAGGGAACTCGGGGCCTGTTCACTACTTCCTGAATCGTGCACCCTGGCGTTTTCTGCCCGAAGCAAAGGTAGAGCCCTTGCGAGCCTGCGAACGCAAACGCTCAATCGTTTCGTCCTCAGATGCGCCCTCAAGCATCGCCCGAATCTGAACGACGGCATCGCGCAGACGCGCCGCCTCCTCAAAGTCCATGGCGGCGGAAGCGTTACGCATGTCTTCCTCCATGGTCTCGACAATCCGCACGAGCTCGTCATGCGGTAGCCCTTCCAGCTGCTCGGCAAGCGTTTGCTCGGGTGCCACCGTCTCCGGCGCGGCGCCCTCGCCGTTTTCATCGGGCGTATAGAACGCACCGTGACCCAGCGAATCGCCTCTCGAGCGTCCCTTCGAGCCCACAGTCTTTTCGGCCTCGGCAATAAAGCTCGAAATGTCGTTAATGGCCTTGCGGACCGTCTTGGGCACAATGCCATGCTCTTCGTTATATGCCATCTGAATCTCACGACGGCGCTGCGTCTCCTCGATGGCTTCTTTCATCGAATCGGTCACAACGTCTGCATACATGATGACCTCGCCGTCGGCATTACGGGCCGCACGGCCAATCGTCTGAATCAACGAACGGCGGTTGCGCAAGAAGCCTTCCTTGTCAGCGTCGAGAATTGCCACCAGCGAGACCTCGGGAAGGTCCAGACCCTCGCGGAGCAGGTTGATGCCGACGAGAACATCAATCTTTCCCTCGCGCAGCGTTCGCAGGATCTCGACACGGTCCATCGTCGCTGTATCGGAGTGCATGTAATTGACCTTAATGCCCGCATCAAGTAGATGGTCGGTCAGGTCCTCGGCCATGCGCTTGGTCAACGTGGTCACCAGCACGCGCTCCTTGCGGGCAACGCGCTCGCGAATCTCGTCCTCAAGATCGTCAATCTGACCGCGAACTGGACGCACGTCAATCTTGGGGTCGAGCAGGCCGGTCGGACGAATAATCTGCTCAACGTCGTTCTGGCTAACCCGCAGCTCATAGTCGCCCGGCGTGGCCGAAACGTAGATGAACTGGGGAATCCTCGCCTCAAACTCATCGAAGCGAAGCGGGCGGTTATCGAGTGCCGAAGGCAGACGAAAACCATGCTCCACCAGCGTCACCTTACGCGAACGGTCGCCTTCGTGCATGCCGCGGATCTGCGGCACCGTTACATGACTCTCGTCGATGATACAGAGCATGTCCTTAGGAAAGTAATCGATCAGGGTAAACGGCGGCTCGCCCGGTTTTCGACCGTCCAGATGACGCGAGTAGTTCTCGATACCGTTGCAAAAACCCATGGTCTCGAGCATCTCGAGATCATAGTCGGTGCGCTGCTGCAGGCGCTGTGCCTCGAGCAGCTTATCAGTCGCCTTGAGCTCGGCCACACGCTTCTCGCACTCTTCGCTGATTGATTTCAGAGCCGCTTTGACCTTAGGCTTCTCAGTCACGTAGTGCGAGGCCGGCCACACGGGAATGGCCTCGTACTCACGCAGCATCTCCCCGGTGACCTCGTCGATCTCGGCAATCAGCTCGACCTCGTCGCCAAAGAACTCAAACCGCAACGGATGCTCGGCATAGGGCGGATATACGTCGACGACATCGCCGCGCACGCGGAAGGTGCCACGTGCCAAATCATAGTCATTGCGATCGTACTGAATATCGATAAGCGCATGGATAAAGTCATCGCGCTCAAGCGGCACCTTCTTGTCGACGTTCGGAGCTAGGCCCGCATAGTCCTCGGGAGAGCCAATGCCATAGATACACGAGACCGATGCGACGACGATCACATCGCGTCGAGATAGCAGCGATGCCGTCGCCTGATGCCGCAGCATCTCGACCTCTTCATTAATCGAGGAGTCTTTCTCGATATACGTATCACTCTGAGGTACATATGCCTCGGGCTGATAGTAGTCGTAGTACGATACAAAATAGACCACGGCGTTGTTAGGGAAGAATTCCTTGAGCTCGCTCGCAAGCTGAGCGGCAAGCGTTTTGTTGGGAGCCATGACCAGCGTCGGCTTCCCCAGGGCCTCAATAGTCTTAGCCATCGTGAAGGTCTTGCCCGAACCAGTCACGCCCAGCAAAACCTGATAGCGATCTCCGTCCCTCACGCCCTGCACAAGCGACTCAATGGCCTTAGGCTGGGAACCAGAGGGCTCGTATGGAGACACGACCTCAAACGGCACCTCAGAGCCCTCAACGCCAAAACGTTTGAGCTCTCCTCCAACACGCTCAACTTCAAATTCCGCCATGGATACTCCTAACTCATATATCTGCAGTATACGCAGGCGGCAGGCATAGTCCTATACGAACCAATCGGGATAGAGGGTCTTGTAGCGAACCCAGGCATTATTGACACGAATCAGATACGCCTGCGTCTCGGGAAAGGTGATTGCATTATGAAGCGACGTGCTCTGCTGCGCCCATCCGTCGACATTGCCCATGCCGGCGTTATAGGCGGCAATGGCACTGTCAGTCGACCCGTTAAAATACGTTAGAAGATACGAAAGATACGCACAGCCAAACTCGATGTTCGTAGCGGGATCGTTAAGGTCGCCGGCTGAATACTCGCTGCCATCGACAAGACCCTTGGCAATCATATCCTGGGCAGTCTCGGGCATCAGCTGCATCAATCCCTGTGCGCCTTGATTCGACTCAGCCTCGGGATCCCAATTCGATTCCGACTTTATGACAGCACACACCAGATACGGATCAAGATTGTGCGAAATGCTCGATTGCTTTACGTACGCCTCGTAGTCAATTGGATACAAAGGCTTAAAGAAGGCGGCAGGGGCATACGAGTAGACGAGCGAAATAAGGCCGAAAACAAACATAACGGCAAGTGGCTCCACGCGATACCACGTAAAGAAACGTGTCTTAGGCATCGGTCTCCTCCCTATCCGCTACATCCCCGAGGCCATGACGCGCAAGCCATGCGTCCAGTTGTTCAAAGAGCGAGTTATCGCCTGCCGAATTATCGATTACCGTCGTAGCGAGATTGCAAAGCGAAGCCTCATCAGGTTGGCATGCAGAGCGCGCATCAAAATCAGAGGACTCCATACCACGATGAATGGCACGCTCGCGACGAACTGCTAAAGGAGCGCTGATAACCAGAATTTCATCAGCCAGGCCAAAAGCATCCTCAAAACCAGTCGGAGCAGAAACCTCGACCACCGCAAAAGGATAACGGGGAGATGAAACCGTACAACAAACCGGATCGAGAATCCTAAGCGAAAGCTGTTCAATCAGAACGGGATGCACGATGCCATTGAGCCGTGCGACCGAATCAGGAGAAGCGAAAGCTCGAGAAGCGAGGATGCTGCGGCGAATGCCGCCTTCCTCATCCAAAATGTCCCAACCGAATTCATCCGCGAGTGCATTGACGATATCAGAGCCCGGCACATACAGCGATTTTGCAAGCTCATCCAGATCGATTAGCATAGCGCCACGAGATTCGAAATAGCGGCAGGCAGTCGACTTACCCGAAGCAATATTGCCCAAGACAAATACGGTAAACATCAAGCCCTCCCTAACGCCAATGCGAGTAATTATCGCTCAAATACACTAGAAGGACTCAAAATACAGCCAAACAGTAAGAGCGCATACGGGGGAACTAGGTCCCAAAGTACAACGTGTATACAACGCAAAAAAGGGGGAGGCCGCGAGGCCTCCCCCTTCCAAGTTCGATGACGGCTCGGTGCCGTCCACCGGTCAGCGGCGCCCTGGCCTCCCACGGGCTGACCCCGCAGTACTCTCGGCGCGATGGGGCTTAGCTTCCGGGTTCGGAACGGGACCGGGCGTGCCCCCCATGCTCTGGCCGCTGACCGGT
>DBFAHJ010000078.1:0-7008 GCA_048227095.1 Collinsella aerofaciens
GTCACGGGCATTTTGACCACCGTCTTCGAGATTCCCGCGATCCTCGCCGGAATCCTCACCCAGATCAGCCTGTGGTCCATCAACCTGCGCATCATGGGCAAGTCCAATACGCCAATTCTTGCCAAGGGCACCGTGTTCTCGGCCGTCAGCAATATGACCGGTCTGCCGCAGTCCACCGTTGCCATCATCTTGGGCATCCTGCTCGCCGTGGCTATCGTTGCCATCCTGTATTGGTTCTTTGGCACCGAGATTGGCTCGGCGCTGCGCGCCACCGGCAACAACGAGTACATGATCCGCGCCCTGGGCGTCAACACCAACTCCACCAAGATGATCGCCCTTGTGCTCTCCAACGCCCTCATCGGCCTTTCGGGCGCGCTCATCTGCCAGAGCCAAAAGTATGCCGACATTGGTATGGGCACCGGTGCCATCGTTATCGGTCTTGCCGCCATTGTTATCGGTGAGGTGCTCGGCCGTCTGCTGCCCGGCGGCCTCACGCAGTTTAGCGTCCGTCTTGCCTCCGCCGTCTTTGGCTCCGTGGTCTACTTCCTTATCCGCGCCATCGTGCTGCAAATGGGCATGGACGCCAACGACATGAAACTGCTCTCCGCCGTGATCGTCGCCGTGGCCCTGTGCGTGCCCGTGGTTTGGGAGCGCTATAAGCTCCGCAGCTCCTACACGAAGGGGGATGAGGCAGATGCTTAAGCTCTCGCACGTCAAAAAGACCTTTAACAAGGGCACCGTCACCGAGAAGCGCGCGCTCACCGGCGTCGACCTCACCCTGAATGACAGCGACTTTGTAACCGTGATTGGCGGCAACGGCGCCGGCAAGTCCACGCTGCTCAACATGATCGCCGGCGTGTACCCGCTCGATTCGGGCGTTATCGAGCTCGACGGCACCGACATCTCGCGCCTGAGCGAGTCGCAGCGCGCCAAGTACCTGGGCCGCGTGTTTCAGGACCCCATGCGCGGTACCGCTGCCGACATGCAGATTGCCGAGAACTTGGCCCTCGCCAAGCGTCGCGGCCAGCGTCGCGGCCTTTCGTGGGGCGTCACCAAGGCCGAGAAAGATGAGTACGTTGAGCTGCTCAAGCGCCTGGACCTTGGTCTGGACACGCGTCTCAACGCCAAGGTCGGCCTGCTCTCGGGTGGCCAGCGCCAGGCACTCACCCTGCTGATGGCCACGCTCACCAGGCCGCGCCTGCTGCTGCTCGACGAGCACACTGCGGCCCTCGACCCCAAGACGGCCTCTAAGGTGCTCAACCTGACCGAGGAGATCGTCGACGAGAACCACCTGACCACGCTCATGGTCACGCACAACATGAACGACGCCATCCGTCTGGGCAACCGTCTGATCATGATGCACGAGGGCCATGTGATCTACGACGTGGCCGGCGACGAGAAGAAGTCGCTCACCGTGGCCGACCTGCTGCAGAAGTTCGAGGAGGTCTCGGGCGGCGAGCTCGCCAACGACCGCATGCTGCTAAGCTAAAACCTGCCAAAAAAGGACAGGTTTATTTTGGTAGGTTTTATCTGCGCAAACGCCAAAACCGGCGCAAAGGGACAGAGGCCCTTGCGGCGGTTTTCGCATATTATGTCGATAATCCGATATTCAACCAGACATTCTGGCTAAGGACTAAGGAAACTGCCATGAAAAGACTCCCCCGCTTTGCGTTGGCCGCCGCGTTGTTTGCCGGCGCGCTCGCAGGCATCCCAAGCCTCGCTTTCGCGGGAAACCTGCCCGCCGCTATTGACGGCTCCGTGGCCGTCATGCACACCAACGATATCCACGGCAGCTACAAGTACAGCTACAACGCAAGCAAGGGCACCGGCACTGTGGGCTTTGACGGACTGGCGGTTCTCTATAGCGCCCAAAGCAGCGCCCCCGATCTTTTACTCGATGCGGGCGACACCTTCCACGGACAGTCCTTCGCCACCATGAGCGAGGGCAAGAGCATCGCCGAGCTCATGGACACCTTCTACGCCGACGGCTACGACGCAACCACGCCAGGCAACCACGACTGGAGCTACGGCGCGGACAAACTCCGCACCATGACCGGCTACAGCACCACCGGCACGCCCTTCGCCATGCTCTGCGCGAATGCAACGTCCTCGAACGGCGCATGGAGCTCGAGCATCACGAAGACGCTCGATCGCACCTGGGAGGATAGCGAGGATCACTCCACATTCGACTACAAAATCAAGGTCGGCGTCGTCGGAGCCATGGATGAGTCGCTAGGTTCCTCGCTGCGCGCGGACCTGGTCGCGGGCACCAGCTTCTCGAGTGCCGCGAACGCCATCAATGCCGAGGCAGAGCAGCTGCGCAAGGAGGGCTGCGATGTTGTTGTGTGTATCGCGCACACGCTCGACGCAAAGACCTTTGCCACGCGGCTCCGTGGCGTCGATGCCCTTATCGCAGGCCACGAGCACATCAACCTTAACGAGAAGGTGACGGGAGCCGACGGCAAGACGATCCACGTTGTCGAGGCAGGCAGCGCCTTTGCCGAGGTGGGGCTGCTTTCCATTCCGTACAAATACGACACGAATGGCACCGAGACGACCGACGATGACACGGTCACGGTCCCTGCAGACGGCAGCGACGAGAAGCTCTACACCGCCAAGAACGTCAACGACCTTTTGACAGACCCCGACAAGGGCTCCGACTACCAAAGCCGCCTTGAAGCCGTCCGCAACAAGATCAAGCCGCTCGACGAGGACTTTGAAAACGAATCGAACAAGGTGCTCGGCACATCCACCACCAACTATTTCTACGGCGAGGACGCCGCAGGCACGCATGGTTGGGAAATGGTGCGCACCACCGATTTCCGCCCCGGCAAGGAGGGCGACACCACCAAGGCCCAGACCATCGGCCACGTGATTTGCGGCTCCTATCTTGCCCTGACGGGCGCGGACTTCGCTATCGAAAACGCTGGCGGCATCCGCGGCGGCATCGCGGCGGGCAACGTGACCGCCGGCAACGTCATCGCTATCTCGCCTTACGGCAACACCGTGGAGACCTGGACCATGACCGGCGCGGACTTCCTGGCAGCGCTCGAGCACTCACTGCAGATCAGCGACGAGTGCAATCACAGCTACGAGCTTCAGCAAGCCTACGTGGCAGCCGGCCATACCGAGCAGGAGGCGCAAGACAAGTACAAGTGGCGCGATGACTCTGGCAGCGTTCTCTCCTTTGGCGGCATCAACGTGACGATTGATTGGACGCAGCCCGAAGGCAAGCGCATTGTGAGTGCCACACTCACCAAGGACGGCAGTACGCTCGACCCCGCCAAGACCTATACCGTCGCCACCAACAACTACATCATTACCAACACGACCGACTTTCCCACCTTTGCACACGCCACCAAGTACACCGAGTGGGGCACGTGCGAGGCGGCGCTGAGGGCGCTGATTGGGCAGAACGGCTGGGAGAGCAAGATGGCCGGGCTCGCCGGCACCATCGGCTTCGGCTCCGCAGCCGTGGACCCCACGCCCACACCGGCCCCGACGCCTAAGCCCTCGCCTAAGACGGACACGACGACCACGAAGGTCATCACCAAGAAGACGACCGGTAAGCTCGCCGCAACGGGAGACCGCACGCTGGCAGTAGTTGGCGCGTGCCTTATCGGCGGCATCATCGTCATCATGCTCGGTATTATCTGGAAGCGTCGACGCTAAGCTACACCGCCGGGCCTTACAGCCCCGCCGCGTAAACCTTATATCGAGCACAGAAGCCCGTCCGAATTTGATCGGACGGGCTTCTTGGTGGGTATCATGGTTGAACGATCATTAGGAGGTTTTCCCTACATGGAATTGTTTGAGCCGATTCTTCATTTCTTTGAGCAACGGTGGGTCCACAACATCATCTGGGCCGTCATCTTGGCGATAGGCACCGCCGTCGCCGCCAAGGTCGTATCCAAGACCCTGAACCATCTGCTTAACCGAGACGATAACCCGCTTCCGGCATCGAGTATCTTCATCAACATCGCGCGCGCCGTCATCTGGATGATTGGCGGCAGCTTTATCCTCGACAACTGTTTTGGCATTAACGCAAACGCGCTCGTCGCCGCTCTTGGCGTCGGCGGCATCGCCATCTCGCTCGGCTTTCAGGACACGTTATCAAACCTTATCGGCGGCATGCAGGTGACCTTTATGGGCATCATCAAACCCGGCGACAATATCGAGGTCGGCGGCGTATCCGGCGTTGTCCAAGACATCACTTGGCGCCATACAACGATTGAGGATGCCTGTGGACAGACCATCATTGTGCCCAATTCCAACATCTCCAAGAACACGCTCGTGCATTTGATGCCCTTTGGGCGCGTGGCCGTGCCCGTTGCCGTAAAGGACACGTCTAAGTGGGCTTCCCTTGACGTGCTGGCAGACGAGCTCACGAGCGCAACCAAAACGGCCGTCTCGCCCATCTCGGGCTTTGACAAGGAGCCCTACGTACTCTTTAGCGAAATCGGCGACTTTGGCATCAAAGGAAAGATCATCTTTATCGTCAGCGACGACAGCACTACTTTCACGGCAGCCGACGCCTGCATCCGCGCCATCGCCCCCATCATCGCCTAAACCACCGCAAAGGGGACAGGCATCTTTGTAGTGGTTTTCATTCGTGGTACCATGGTTCATTCGTTGTTTAAACGACTAAGGGAGTAGACACCATGGAAGAGGCCTATCGTCAAGCACGCAAGCGCGGCGAGCAGGGACGCCGTCGCGCCATTAGCCAAAGCGAGCATCCATACCTTACGGACCTCGATAGCTTGGTTGCTCAGCTCCCCTTAGGTCAGCGAGTGAGCGTCGGCCTGCGGGATATTCCGCTCGAAATGGTCGTCGGCACGGTCACCAAAGGCCGTCAGTCCGCCTTTTCATGCAACTTTATGCCCCTGCTGCCGTTTAACACCGAGTTCGCCCGCAAGTGGTCCAACCTCTACGACATCCAGGTAACCGAGGGCTATCGCGACCCCATCATCGTCACCGAGTTCATGCATCGGTTCTATGTCCAGGAAGGCAACAAACGCGTCAGTGTCCTCAAATTCCTGGACGCTCCAACGGTTTCGGCCAGGGTCACCCGTCTCTACCCCGGCACATGGGATTCCGTCGAAAGCCGCCTGTACGGTGAATTCTGCGCGTTTTGGCGCGTCTGCCCCCTATACGAGATCGAGTTCTCGCGTGAGGGAAGCTACGAGACGCTCGCCAAGATGCTCGGTCAGAACCTTATCGAAAAATGGCCGCAGAAAAAGGTCGACTACCTGCGCCACACCTTCCTGCTCTTTAAGCGCGCCTACCTTCGCGCAGGCGGCGACCACCTGGACATTACGCCCGCCGACGCCATGCTCGTCTACCTCAATGTGTACAACCAGGACCGCCTACTGGATACGCCGACGGATATCGTCGTAAACCGCCTGTGCAAGATTTGGCGCGAGCTGGTCATTGCCGGCAAAAATGACGAGGACAAGGTCGATCTTGTCGAAGCGCCGAGCGTCGATGAGGAGGAGTCGCCCGCCAAGTCCACCTCCGGCGTGCTCAACTTCTTTATGGGCAAGACTGTCTATTCGGCGGCCAACCCCCTGCGTATCGCCTTTATCCATGAGTTCCCCTGTGCGGCGTCGAGCTGGGACAGTCTGCACGACCAAGGACGTCAGTATCTCGATGAGCACTTTGACGGTATCGTGCGCACCGAGGCGTTCGAGGACTGTCACGATCCGGATGTGTTCTACGCCGCCGTGGAAACGGCTGTCAAACATGGGGCAAACGTCATCTTCTCGACCTCGCACCGCCTGATGGAATACACGCTCAGGGCTGCCGTTGAGTATCCCCAGGTTCGGTTCCTCAACTGCTCTATCGGCCTTCCCCATCAAAGCGTCCGTTCGTACTTTGGCAAGATGTACGAGGCCAAGTTCCTCCTGGGCGCCCTTGCCGCCAGCATGGCGGACAACCACCGCATCGGCTACCACGCGTCGGTCTTCGCCTCGGGCGCGCTCAGCGAGATCAACGCCTTTGCGATTGGCGCCTCGCTGCTCGACCCCCGTGCGCAAATTATCCTGACTTGGGGCGATGTGCCCGCCGGCGGTCTTGCCGAGGCCATGTGCCGCGAAGGCGTGAGCGTCATGACCGGCGCTGATATGTCAAAGTCGCTCGAAGACCCCACGGCCTACGGACTCCACCGCCTGGTCGATGGCAAGGTTTCCGGCATCGCCATGCCGGTATGGAACTGGGGCCGTTACTACGAGCTCATCGTTCGCAGCCTTCTGCACGGCACGTGGGACGAGACCAGCGATGACAACCAAGTGCGCGCCGTCAACTACTGGTACGGCATGAGCTCCGGCGTTATCGACATCCGTTACGCTCCGGGCCTACCCTACCAGACGCGCAAACTCGTGCAGTTGCTCCGTAACGGCATTGTCGAGGGATCCATCAACCCCTTTGGCGGCGAGCTCCACAGCCAGAACGGCGTGGTACAGATCGAAGGCTTCCCTCCGCTGCCGAGCACGCAGATTGTCGAGATGAATTGGCTAGCGGATAACGTGGTAGGCACCATTCCGCAGCTCGACGATGAGCCGAAAGTCCCTGCCCTATGAAAATCCTTGCCATAGCCGATACCGAAGAACGATGCCTTTGGGAGTGCTTTCGCAAGGAACGCTTTGAGGGAGTCGACCTGATTTTGTCCGCCGGCGATCTGGACCCGGACTATCTTGAGTTTTTGGTTACGGTCATCAACAAACCGCTCATCTACGTGCGTGGCAATCACGATGACCGCTACGCACGTCATGCACCGGGCGGATGTATCTGCGTAGAAGACAGCGTGTACACGTACCGAGGGATTCGCATTGCGGGCCTTGGCGGGTCCATGCGTTATCGCGACGGCGCCAACATGTACACCGAACGCGAGATGTCCAAGCGCATGCGTAAGCTGTCGCGTAAGGTTAGGATGGTCGGCGGGTGCGACATTCTGCTTACCCATGCACCCGCCGCCGGTATGGGTGATCTGGACGATCTGCCGCATCGAGG
>DBFAHJ010000079.1:0-4486 GCA_048227095.1 Collinsella aerofaciens
ACCTGCGGATACTTGAACGATTGGGAGTTTGCCCGAGTGGTTAATGGGGACGGGCTGTAAACCCGTTGGCTCTGCCTACATAGGTTCGAATCCTATAGCTCCCACCCGTCAAGTGCCTGTATAGCTCAGTCGGTAGAGCACTTCGTTGGTAACGAAGAGGTCACCAGTTCAAGTCTGGTTGCAGGCTCCATCCGGCGGTGTAGCTCAGTTGGTTAGAGCACACGGTTCATACCCGTGGCGTCACTGGTTCGAATCCAGTCACCGCTACCATAGGTAACACGGTGGCTTCTCAATAGTATGTTGAGAGGCCACTATGGTATAAAGGCAAAGTCCCGTCCGGGGACGACCTGTTTAGAGGAGGGCTTTATGGCCAAAGAGAAGTTTGAGCGCACTAAGCCGCATGTTAACATCGGCACCATTGGTCACGTCGACCACGGCAAGACCACGCTGACCGCTGCCATCACCAAGGTTCTCTCCGAGACCGAGGGCTGCAAGGCTGACTTCACTGCGTTCGAGAACATCGACAAGGCTCCCGAGGAGCGCGAGCGCGGCATTACGATCTCCGTCTCCCACGTCGAGTACGAGACTGCTGCCCGTCACTACGCTCACGTTGACTGCCCGGGCCACGCTGACTACGTCAAGAACATGATCTCCGGTGCTGCTCAGATGGACGGCGCTATCCTGGTCATCGCCGCTACCGACGGCCCCATGGCTCAGACCCGCGAGCACATTCTGCTCGCCCGTCAGGTCGGCGTTCCCTACATCGTCGTCTTCCTGAACAAGTGCGACATGGTCGACGATGACGAGCTCATCGACCTCGTCGAGATGGAGACCCGTGAGCTCCTCTCCGAGTACGATTTCCCCGGCGACGACATCCCCGTCATCCGTGGCTCCGCTCTGGGCGCTCTCGAGGGCGACGCCAAGTGGATGGACGCCATTCGCGAGCTCATGAAGGCCGTCGACGAGTACATCCCGACGCCTGCTCGTAACAACGACCTCCCGTTCCTGATGGCCGTTGAGGACGTTATGACCATCTCCGGCCGTGGTACCGTTGCTACTGGCCGTGTCGAGCGCGGTGAGCTCAAGCTCAACGAGCCCGTCGAGATCGTCGGCATCAAGGATACCCAGAACACCGTCGTTACCGGTATCGAGATGTTCCGTAAGTCCATGGACTTCTGCGAGGCTGGCGACAACGTCGGTCTGCTGCTCCGCGGCATCAAGCGTGAGGACATCGAGCGCGGCCAGGTTCTCTGCAAGCCCGGTTCGGTTACCCCGCACACCAAGTTCACCGGCGAGATCTACGTTCTGACCAAGGAGGAGGGCGGCCGTCACACCCCGTTCTTCGATGGTTATCGTCCTCAGTTCTACTTCCGTACCACCGACGTTACCGGTACGGTCAAGCTCCCCGAGGGCACCGAGATGGCTATGCCTGGTGACCACATCACCATCGAGGGCGACCTCATCCACCCGATCGCCATGGAGGAGGGCCTGCGCTTCGCTATCCGCGAGGGTGGCCACACCGTCGGTTCGGGCATCGTCTCCACGATCATTGAGTAAAATTAGCTCTTTGATATAGCTGACTTAGAGAACCCGGCACTTATATGGGTGCCGGGTTCTTTTCTGCAATGGATATTGAGCCGTTGCTGGTGTCAAGAGGATCGATAATGGTCCTGGATGCACCGTCGATTAGCTCTCGATGGCTTCATTGATGTGTTCCAAATATGAATGGATCCACCGAGAACCAATTGACTCGAGGTTTTCATTGACAGCACTTACGTGGAGCTGATAAAGTAACAACTCGTGCCCGTACGGGGCGGAAATGAAAGGTTCAGGATACATGCGTACTCTAGTTACTCTTGCGTGCACTGAGTGCAAGCGCCGCAACTATACGACCACCAAGAACAAGTCGACCATGCCTGATCGTATGGAGATCAAGAAGTATTGCCCCTGGTGCCGTCACCACACGCTGCACAAAGAGACTCGCTAGTCTCTAGTCACATACGCCAGTAGTTCAATTGGTAGAGCATCGGTCTCCAAAACCGAGTGTTGAGGGTTCGAGTCCTTCCTGGCGTGCCAGTCATTATTCCGTAAGCTCCCACTTGGGGGCTTACGGTTTACTCATGTATAAGCGCATTGCGCGGAGGTAACCCAAATGGCCAACAAGAAGAACAAGAAGAAGGCTCAGCAGCCGGCACCTGCCAACAACGCTGCCGCCAACTCCAAGGTTGAGGCCAAGAAGGCCGTTGCCAAGAAGAACGAGAAGGCTGCGAAGTCCAAGAAGAACGAGAAGCCTGGTTTCTTCGCCCGCACCAAGAAGTATTTCGCTTCGGTCAAGTCCGAGATGAAGCGTGTCACGTGGCCCGATAAGAAGGAGCTCGTGAACTACTCGGTCGTCGTTTGCGCTTCTCTGGTCGTCGTCGGCGTCGTCATCGCTCTGCTCGATGCTGGCTTTGGCGAGGCTCTTGCTCTGTTCTCTGGATTGAGGGGCTAAACCATGTCTAAGCGTTGGTACGTCGTTCACACTTACTCCGGATACGAGAACCGCGTAAAGTCCGATCTCGAGCATCGTATCGAGACCATGGGCATGCAGGACCGTATCTTTGATATCGAGATTCCTATGGAGCGCGTCACCGAGATCAAAGAGGGTGGCAAGCGCGAGACCAAGGATTCCAAGATCTTCCCGGGTTATGTCCTGGTCCGCATGGAGATGGATGACGATGCTTGGACGTGTGTTCGCAACACGCCCGGCGTCACCGGTTTCCTAGGCGGCAACGGCAAGCCCGCTCCGCTTTCCCGTGACGAGTACAACAAGATGACTCGTCGTCCCGGTAAGGGCGATTCGCCCAAGCGCACCTCGGTTGATATTCAGGTCGGCACGTCCGTCCGCGTCACCGATGGCCCGCTTACCGACTTTGATGGCAAGGTCTCCGAGGTTAACACCGAGGCTGGCAAGCTCAAGGTCACGCTGATGATCTTTGGCCGCGAGACGCCGGTCGAGCTCGACTTTAACCAGGTCGCTGTCATCGCTTAAGTTTTCGTCCGTTCGCGCGAGCGTGCTTCTTCTGTGACTGCTCATCTCAGGAGTGCTTCTAACACGTGCGTGCTTACGATATAGCAAGTACTTCACACTCGTGATTCGAAAGGAATGACCATGGCTGAGAAGAAGGTTGCCAACGTCATTAAGCTCCAGATTCCTGCTGGTGCAGCTAACCCCGCTCCTCCCGTCGGCCCCGCCCTGGGCGCTGCTGGCGTGAACATCATGCAGTTCTGCCAGGCCTTTAACGCCGAGACGCAGGACAAGAAGGGCGACATCATCCCCGTTGAGATCTCTGTCTACGAGGATAAGTCCTTCTCCTTCATCACCAAGACCCCGCCGGCGGCTCACCTCATCAAGAAGGAGCTGAACCTCAAGTCTGGTTCCGCTAAGCCCCAGGCCGACAAGGTTGGTCAGCTCTCCCAGGAGCAGCTCACCAAGATTGCCGAGATCAAGATGCCGGACCTCAATGCCAACGACATTGACGCCGCCAAGAAGATCATCGCCGGTACCGCCCGTTCCATGGGCGTCACCATCGCTGAGTAGCGATTTCTTATGGTAACGACGGGTGCTCCGGCCGGGGCGCCCGTTAAATGTGTGCAATAGGGCACACGATACGATGTGGGAGGGCTCACGCCCGTTTAACCACAGGAGGTAATGCACATGGCTAAGCATGGTAAGAGCTATAACGCCGCTGCCGAGAAGATCGACCGCGCCACGCTCTACACCCCCCTTCAGGCTGCCAAGCTCATCAAGGAGCTCGACACCGCCAAGTTCGACGAGACCGTCGAGGCCCACTTCCGTCTGGGCATCGATACTCGTAAGGCTGACCAGAACATCCGTGGTTCCATCTCCCTGCCTCACGGCACCGGCAAGACCGTTCGTGTTGCCGTCTTCGCCGAGGGCGAGAAGGCCCGCGAGGCCGAGGCTGCCGGCGCCGACATCATCGGTTCCGACGAGCTCGTCGCCCAGATCCAGAAGGGCGAGATCAACTTCGACGCCGCTATCGCTACGCCGAACATGATGGCCAAGGTTGGCCGCATCGGTAAGATCCTTGGTCCCCGTGGCCTCATGCCGAACCCCAAGCTCGGCACCGTGACCATGGACGTCGCCAAGATGGTCTCCGAGCTCAAGGCTGGCCGCGTTGAGTACCGCGCCGACCGCTACGGCATCTGCCACGTGCCCCTGGGCAAGAAGTCCTTCTCTGAGCAGCAGCTCGTCGAGAACTACGCTGCCCTGTACACCGAGATCCTGCGCGTCAAGCCCTCTTCTGCTAAGGGCAAGTACGTCAAGTCCATCTCCGTGTCTTCCACCATGGGCCCTGGCGTCAAGGTCGATCCCGCTGTCCAGCGTGACTTCCTGGCTGAGTAACTGCTAGTTACTGCCTGAGTACAGCAAGCATTGCTAAAGAAACCCGGTTCTGCCTTGTGCAGGACCGGGTTTCTTGCTATC
>DBFAHJ010000080.1:0-7498 GCA_048227095.1 Collinsella aerofaciens
CTTGCTCGTGACGACAAGGAGCCCATCACCAATAAGGTGGACGCCATGATCGCCACGTTCAACGCGGACGACACCGTCTATGTGCTGACCGATATGCTCGGCAGCTCGGTCAACAACAACATGGTCGAGCTTTCCAAGAACGGCACGAAGTTCACGGTTGTCAGCGGTTTCAACATCCCGCTGGCGCTCACGCTTGCTATGAGCCCCGTCCCCGTCAAGGGTGCCGAGCTCGCAGCCCTCATCAACGAGGCCCGCACCGGTCTGACCAACCCCAACGCACCGGTCGAGGCCGCCGCGGCTCCTGCCAAGAAGACCAAGGCATCCCGTCACAGCTCCGGTCCCGCCAAGATCGTCCTCGCACGTCTTGACTACCGTCTGCTGCACGGCCAGGTCGTCTTTACCTGGACCACCAAGGTTCAGGCCGAGCGCATCATCGTCGTCGACAACGCTGCCGCCAACGATGACATCAAGAAGGGCGCTCTTAAGCTGGCCAAGCCCCAGGGCGTGCGCCTGAACGTCTTCACCGTCGAGCGTGCCCTCGCCAAGATGGACAAGCTCAACACCCTCGGTGAGCGTGTCATGTTCGTCTTTGGCAACACGGCCGAGATGCTGCAGTTCTGCCAGGGCTACAAGCTCGACGCCATCAACCTGGGCGCCACCGCCAACCACGACGGTGCCGATCAGATTGGCGGCAAGGACAGCTCCGTCTTCCTCGACGCCACCCAGAAGGCCGACGTCAACCAGCTGCTCGACATGGGCATCAAGCTCTATGTCCAGCAGACCCCTACGTATCAGAGCGTCGACATCGACGCCAAGCTGTAATCAACCAGGCTTTTGCCTGACTGAAAGGAGAAGGGTATGAATACGTTCATCAGTGCGGTGCTCGTCGGCCTCGTCGGCGTGTTCTGCATGTGGGACTCCCGCCTGCTCGGTCGTCTTAACTTCGAGCAGCCCCTCGTTGGCGCTACGCTCGTCGGTCTGCTGCTGGGCGATGTGCCCACCGGTCTTGCCGTCGGTGCCGCCGTCGAGCTCGTGTCCATGGGCCTGGTGCAGGTCGGCGCCGCCGTTCCGCCCGATATGGTCCTGGGCGGCATCGTGGCCGCTGCCTTTGCGTGCCTGACCGATGCTTCCGCCGAGACCGCCATGACGATCGCCATCCCGGTCGCCGTCCTGGGTCAGCTCCTCGGCATCGTGTTCCGTTCCATCATCGCCGCCCTCACCCATGTGGCAGATAACGCGATCGATAACGGAAAGTTCAAGACCGCCTACCGTATGCACATCTGCGCCGGCTCCGGTCTGTACGCCGTCATGTACTTCCTGCCGATCTTCCTCGCCGTCTTTGTTGGCACCGACCTGGTTCAGGCCATCGTCAACATGGTTCCCGAGTGGCTGTCCACTGGTCTTAACGTTTCGACCAAGATCATGACCGCCTACGGCTTGGCCCTGCTGCTCACCATGATGATCAAGAAGGGTATGACTCCGTTCCTGTTCATCGGTTTCCTGCTCGCCGCTTACCTCAACCTGTCCGTCATCGCGGTCGCTCTGATCGGTGTGTGCCTGGCTGTCGTCTTCATGGGCTTCAAGTTCAACGGTTCCCATGCAGCCGCCGGTGTCGATTCCGACTACGATCCGCTCGAAGACGACGAAGACTAAGGAGGAACACACTATGGCAACCGCAACCAAGGACGTGTCCCTGAACAAGAAGGTCAGCCAGTTCTTCTGGCGCTCCTGGGCCATCCAGGCCTCTTGGAACTACGAGCGTCAGATGAACATGGGCTTCCTCTACGGCATGGTTCCCACGCTCGATCGCCTCTATCCGGATGAGTCCGACCCCAAGCAGCTCGCTGCTAAGAAAGAGGCTTACCACCGTCACATGGCGTTCTACAACTGCACCCCGCAGACGAGCGCTTTCATCCTGGGCCTCGCCGCCTCCATGGAGGAGGAGTACGCCAAGGATCCCGAGAACTTCGATCCCGATTCGATCAACGCGGTCAAGACCTCCCTTATGGGTCCGCTTTCCGGCATCGGTGACTCCTTCTTCCAGGGCACCATCCGCGTTATCGCCTTTGGCCTGGGCGTTCAGCTGGCTCAGCAGGGCTCCATCATGGGCCCGATCCTGGCCATGCTCATTTCCATCGTGCCCTCCGTGCTGATCACTTGGTTCGCAGCCAAGATGGGCTATCAGGGCGGTCACGAGTACCTGAGCAAGCTTCAGGGCGGCGACCTCATGGAGAAGCTCATGTATGTCTGCGGCATCGTGGGTCTTATGTCCGTGGGCGGCATGATCGCTACGCTGATCGGCGCCACCACCCCGCTGCAGTTCGCTGAGGGCACCGTCGTTATCCAGGACATCCTGGACGGCATGATGCCTCAGATGATCTCCCTCGGCCTCACCGGCCTTATGTACTGGCTCATCAAGAAGAACGTCAACACCGGTTGGCTTCTCGTGATCGCCATCGTGGGCGGCATCGCCCTCTCCGCGGCCGGCATCCTGGCCTAGTCGCGACCAAGCGTCTAACCGCTTTCCCCGGGGAGCCTGCCTGGCATCCCATACCCCAGGCAGGCTTCCATCCCTATACGTGACAAAGGGCAGTCCCTTTGTCACATCCTCAACGGGCCGGCGACTCGGTCCAAATCACGGTAACCCTGCGTGCGCCCGGCAATGTGGCGCCGCAAAAATCGAAAGGAATGTGTCAGATGTACGAGATCGACCTTAACCTCCCTAAGCAGATCGTCGCTGACGTCCTGTCCAACCACGAGATCCACAGCGTCGCCTTCGTCGGCTGCGGTGCTTCCATGTCCGACCTGTACCCCGCCAAGTACTTCCTGGCCAACAACACGGACAAGCTGAACGTTCAGATCTTCACCGCTAACGAGTTCAACTACGACACGCCCTCCTGGGTCAACGAGCACACCTTCGTGATCACCTGCTCCCTCGGTGGCTCCACGCCCGAGACCGTCGAGGCCAACAAGACCGCCAAGAAGCACAACTGCCCGGTCGTCTCCCTCACCAACAAGGCTGGCTCCGCTCTGACCGTCGACGCCGACCACGTCATCGTCCACGGCTTCCACGCCAACTACGCTGCCAAGTGCGAGAAGCCCGGCTACGCCATCGCTCTTGCTCTCGAGATCCTTCAGCAGACCGAGGGTTATGACCACTACGAGGACATGATCACCGGCCTCACCAACATCTTCGATCTCTGCGAGAACGCCGCTCAGCACTGCAAGAAGCTCGCCAAGAAGTTCGCCGAGGACTTCAAGGACGACAAGATGATCTACTTCATGGCTTCCGGTGCCTCCGAGAAGATGGCTTATTCTCACGCCGCCTTCCTGTTCACCGAGATGCAGTGGATCGACGCCGCCGCCTACAACACCGGCGAGTACTTCCACGGCCCGTTCGAGGTTTCCACCGAGGGTAAGCCCTACGTCTTCTTCATGTCCGATGGCGCCACCCGTCCGATGGACGCTCGCGCCCTCACCTTCCTTGAGCGCATGGGTGCCAAGGTCGCTCTGATCGACTCCAAGGACTACGGCCTGGCTGACGCCGTGCCCGCGAGCGTCATCACCTACTTCAACCCGCTGCTGCACCTCGCCGTTATGCGCGAGTACGGCAACCAGATCGCCGAGGCCCGTCAGCACCCGCTGACCATGCGTCGCTACATGTGGAAGCTTTCCTACTAATCACAAGTAAGTAGACCTTACGGGTTGATTGAGAGGGGATGGGGTTTGCGCCCCATCCCCTTTTTTGCTCTGGGGAGGGCGTGTCTGTCGTGTCGCAAAACCCCAGATAAAACCTACCAAAATAAACCTGTCCCTTTTTGGCAGGTGGGAGGAGATGCGTATGATCAAGGCAGTGCTGTTTGATATGGACGGCGTGCTGGTCGATACCGAGTGGTTCTACAACCGTCGTCGCGTAGCGTTTATGGAAGAGAAGGGGTTCCACTTTGACGAGATTCCCGATCTTTCGGGGTCTAACGAGCCTGCCATTTGGGAGGCGCTGGTGCCCGACGATGTTGAGCTGCGCGAGCGCCTGCGCGTGGAGTACAAGCAGGTTTATAGCCCGGACCATCCCGTTCCGTATGCCGAGCTGCTCAACGAGCAGGCGGAGCCGGTGATGCGTGAGCTGCACGAGCGCGGCGTGAAGTGCGCCATCGCGAGCTCGTCCTATCGCGAGCTTATTGACGAGCTGGTGGAGATTGCCGGTATCGCCGACGTGCTGGACTACACCATCAGTGGTCACGAGTGCAGCGCGTTTAAGCCCGATCCCGAGATCTACCTGCGTGCCATGGAGGCGCTAGGGGTGGAGCCTGCCGAGTGCCTGGTTATAGAGGATTCGCCTTTGGGCATCGAGGCTGGTAAGCGCTCCGGCGCCCGCGTCCTGGCGCTGCGTCCGCACGAGGGTGTCAACCTCGATCAATCGCGAGCCGATGCCGTTATCGATAATCTGACCGACATTTTGGCCGCTTTGTAGCGTCAATCCGCCGCGAGAAGCACTGATTCACGCGTCTTTTGCTGCGGATTGGCTTAATTTGTCATCTATTTGGATCCGTTTGGCTTCGATTCGGACTAAGTGAGTAGGCTTTTTGGTGCAGGACGAGCACAAAGCGCATCTGCTCTAGTAAAACCGCAGGTCACAGGGGTGGCGGTTTTGGGTGTGCTCTGCAGGTCGCTTAAAGTCTACTCACTTGTAATTTGGGCCTTTGGTCGTGGGGTTGCTGGTCCCGCTTTGGTTGTCGAGAGAGGGTGAATTGAAGCGTCCCCGCACGCTCCATGTTACAATCGCGGACATATCCCACAACTACATCTGCCTTCGAAAGGAGCCTGCGTGGCGAACGCCATCGATCGGCTCACGGACCGAGTGCTCGTGCTCGGCCGCCTCACCATCGTCCGCCGCGCCATTACTGCTGTGGCGGTCACCATTTCCGCCGTTCTCCAGACATTTCTGATCCAGGCGTTCATTCAGCCCGCCGACCTGCTTCCGAGCGGTCTTACCGGCGTCGCGGTCCTGCTCGATCGCGTTACCTCGCTGGGTGGCGTTCATATCGACATCTCGCTCGGCATGCTTGCGCTCAACATTCCCGTGGCGCTCCTATGCTGGAGCGGCATTAGCAAGCGCTTCGTCATCTTCTCGATGATGCAGGTCGTGCTCTCGTCGCTGTTCCTCAACGTCTTTCACTTCGCTCCATTTTTGGGCGACAAGATCATGCTCATCATTTTTGGCGGCGTGGTCTCGGGTCTGGGCGCTGCCATCGCACTTAAATCCGGCGCATCCACCGGCGGCACCGACTTTATCGCGCTGTGGGTTTCCAACCACACGGGCAAGACCATCTGGGGCGTCATCTTTGGTTTCAACTGCTTTATCCTGGCGATCTTTGGCTTTATGTTTGGCTGGGACAAGGCGGCGTATTCCATCGTGTTCCAGTTTATTTCGACCAAGACCATCGACAGTTTCTATCGTCGCTACGATCGCGTGACGCTGCAGATCACGACGCGTAAGGCAGACGAGGTCATGACTGCCTACGTAAACCATTTTCAGCACGGCATTAGCTGCGCCGAGGTCGTCGGCGGATATAGCCGCGAAAAGATGTACCTGCTGAACACCGTTGTCTCGACCTACGAGAGTCAGGACATTATCAAGCTGGTGTGCGACGTTGATCCCGGCGCCGTGATCAATGTGTTCCACACGCTCAACTTTGTGGGCGGCTGGTGGGGTGGTCATGTCGACGAGCCCATGCCCACGGCCGTTCCCGATCCCGACAAGCCCGCACGCATGGCCAGCAGGCAGGCGCGCCTCAGCGAACAGGACAGCCTGCAGCAGGACGACGGCAAGTAGGGTATTGGCATTTTGCCGGTCCTGCGCAACCCATCCGAACGAGCCCCCCGAAAGCCCCGTTGCTTTCGAGAGGCTCTCGTTTGCCCAGATAAAACCTACCAAAATGAAGCTGTCGCTTTTTGGTAGGGAGGGTGTATCGTTTTATCATTATGAGGTAATATGAAACTAGACGTTATATACGTATTAGTTATTTCGATATTTCGATAAGAGTGATTAGATATGCCTGCGCCCAAAAATGCACCGCTTTACCAGCAGATTTACGACGAAATCAAGGATGCGATCGAGAAAGGTGTTTATGCACCCAAGGAGCGTATTCCGTCCGAGCTTGAGCTAGCCGAGCAGTACGACGTGAGCCGCATTACGGTGCGCCGCGCCGTCGAGGAGCTGTGCTCCGATGGCTACCTGGTTAAGCAGCAGGGCCGTGGCACCTTTGTCTCCACGCCGCACATCAATCGCCAGTTTCACGCCTCGACGCTGCAGACGTTTACCGCGCTGTGTGCCGGCAACGGCATGAAGGCCGGTGCGCACGTGATCGATCGCCAGATCGTTCCGGCGCGCCAAAACGAGATGGAGTTCTTTGGCCTGCAGAAGGATGCGCTGCTGCTGCATATCAAGCGCGTGCGTACGGCCGACGGCGAGCCCATCTTTGAGGAGAACATCTTTGTGCCGTTTGATGCCTACCGTGAGCTGTTGACGGCCGATCTTGAGGACAAGTCGATTTTTGCCGAGGTCGAGCGTGTTGGCGGAACGCCGATTGTTTCGGTTGGCTACCGCACGGTCGAGGCCGTTCGTGCCAATACCGAGCAGGCGGCCGAGCTGGGCATTGCTCCGCACGATCCGCTGCTCAACCTGCGTGCCGGCTTCACGGGTCCCAATGGCGAGCCGGTCCTGATGGGTAAGCAGTACTACGTGGGATCGCGCTACGTTATGGTCATGTAGCTCTAGTTGCGCGGTTTTCCAAACCGCGCAACGGCTCGACGCTGCAAGCCCGCCAGAGCGGCAATCTGCCTTTCAACTTCGGCGGCATGACCAGAAGGTCAATGCCGCCTCGTTTCAAGGCACCTTGCTCGCTCTGGCGGGCTTTCGCTGTCCGCGCCAAAACATCGGCGTTGCCGGGCCGGCACTTGGGGACGTTCCTTTTCTGCCGGCACCTGGGGACACTCCTTAGCCGTTGGGGGCGTTCTTAAACGACTAGTCTGGGCGGCGGCCGTGTGCTGCTGTCCGCGTGGCGGCGTATAATCGGCGGCAGATGACTTGAACGTTAGGAAACCATGACCGATAGCATGCAGCAGATGGCGCTCGACACGCTCGGCGCCTATTTTGGCTACACCTCGTTTCGCCCGGGACAGGACCGCATGGTCGATGCGATCCTTGCCGGTCGTGATGCGCTGGGTGTTATGCCCACGGGCGCCGGCAAGTCCATTTGCTACCAGGTGCCCGCGCTCATGCTGCCCGGCATCACCTTTGTGGTGAGTCCGCTGCTGTCGCTTATGGAGGACCAGACCCGTGCGTTGCTCGCGGCGGGTGCGCGACCCAGCTATCTCAACTCCAGCCTTACTCCGGCCCAGCAAAACACCGTGCTCAAGCGGGCGCGCGAGGGCCGCTACCAGCTTATGTACGTGGCGCCCGAGCGCTTGCTCGAGCCGCGTTTTTTGGCCTTTGCGC
>DBFAHJ010000081.1:0-3112 GCA_048227095.1 Collinsella aerofaciens
AAAAACCGCCCCCGGAGGGACGGTTCTTCGTAATTCAATGTTGTCGCTGGCCTACTCGCCATCCTCCAACTTAATGAGGATCTTGCGGTAGCCACCGTACTCGCCGTTCAGCGCCTTTGAAACGCGGCTCACCGTGGTGGACGAAGCGCCGGTACGGGCCTGAACCTCAACATAAGGCTCGCCCTCGTCCAAATAGCGCGCAACCTGCAAACGCTGAGAAAGGTCGCAAATCTCGCGCGGCGTGCAGATATCGGTCAAAAACGCTTGGATATCCTTCTCGTCGTCCAAAAGGCTAAATGCGTGGACCAGCTGCTTGACATCAGGCTTGTCAAACATGTTCTCGATATTCATCGATCACCGCCAAACCCGCCAAAAGGCATCGAAGTTGATACTGACATCGGGCATCGTTCACCCGTTCTATGCAATAGGGCAACGCCTGTGGCTTTTGCCCGTAGCAGTGTAGCACACCACCAAACTAAAGCGACAAGACTCTCTGCCAGCGGCGCGTTTTTCAGGACGAACGCCGTTTAGAAACCATATGCGCACGTAAGCTCCACGAATATTTGAGACAATGGGCGCCCAAACACCGCGGCGCGCCCGCGCAACCATCCAGGTCGCCGCCGTAAGCCGCTTCACGCGACGCCAGCAACCCCGGCGCAAGAAAGGATTCACGCCATGCGCTTTATGCTTAACTGGCTCTTCACCTCGATCGCCATCGCAATCGCCACGTTCCTCGTCCCCGGTATCCAACCCTTCGGCTTTGCCGAGGCCTGGGTCTGCTTTGCCTTCGTGGGACTGTTCCTGAACATCGTCGATTCGTTCGTCAAACCTTTCCTCACGGTCATCTCGCTGCCGCTCACGATCATTACGCTGGGCATTTTCCAGCTTGTCGTCAACAGCTTTATGCTTGAGCTCGCGAGTTACCTGTCGGTCAACCTGCTGGGCGCCGGTATCTCCATTGCCGGCTTTGGATCGGCCTTTATGGGCAGCATCCTGGTATCCATCATGCGCAGCATTCTCGACAGCATCGCCGAGGGCTAGAACTGTTCAATACGAACCGTCATATCGACCCAAGACAAAGGCCGCCCATCGCAAAAATGGGCGGCCTTCTTATTTGCCAAGTCTCAAAGGACGAGAGGATCTACCATTTCTACCCCGTCCCCAAATGCAGGTGTGGGTTAGATGACGTAGTCGTAGCCATGGTTGGGAGCGACAAGTTGATCGAGCGTCACACCGTCGAGGTAGTCGTTGATGAGCTTGTCCAGGTTCTTCCACACGTCGAGCGTGGGACACTCATCCGAACGCGAGCAGCCCTTGCAGTCGCCATCCAGGCAGGCGACCGGCGCCAGACTGCCCTCGGTCAGGCGCAGGATCTCGCCCACCGTGTACTGCTCGGGCGGGCGCGTAAGCACGTAGCCGCCGCCCTTGCCACGCATGCCCGAGAGCATGTTGGCGCGCACAAGCGTAGCCAAGATGTTCTCGAGATATTTCTCGGAAATCCCCTGTCGCGCCGCGATCTCTTTGAGCGGGATGCGACCGGCTGCCTGGTGCTCGGCCAGGTCGACCATAACGCGCAGGGCATATCTGCCCTTAGTAGAAACCAACATGTATAGTGCTGCCTTTCGGTCATTTAGTCCGTAGAAATTCTAGCCGAAAAATTGGTTTTGAAAATACCCGTTCCGGTCAAGATGGTTAATCAACTTGCAATAATCTCCTATTTCCTATTGCATTACTAGGCTTTACTGTCTACTATGCTTGCCAACAGCAAAACGAACAACCCATAAGGTTTATGGGTTTCGCTGCTACACGCACCGTAAAACCACACGGTATCCAGTCATTTGAACACTTTGGAGGTTCACCATGAGCAATGTTTATACGTCCATCGATCAGCTTATCGGCCACACCCCGCTTCTGGAGCTCACTCACTTTGAGGCCGATGAGGACCTCAAGGCCCGCGTGCTCGTCAAGCTGGAATACTTCAACCCCGCCGGGTCCGTTAAAGACCGCGTCGCCAAGAACATGATTGACGAGGCCGAGAAGGCCGGCAAGCTCGTGCGCGGCGGCGACTACACCATCATCGAGCCCACGAGTGGCAACACCGGCGTCGGCATCGCCTCGGTGGCGGCGGCTCGCGGCTACAAGGTGATCATCACCATGCCCGAGACTATGTCCGTCGAGCGTCGCAAGCTTATGCAGGCATATGGCGCACAACTCGTGCTCACCGACGGTTCCAAGGGCATGAAGGGCGCCATCGCCAAGGCCGAAGAACTGCAGAAGGAGACCCCCAACAGCATTATCGCCGGCCAGTTTGTGAACCCCACCAACCCCGCCATCCACAAGGCCACGACCGGCCCCGAGATCTGGGATGACACCGACGGCGAGGTCGACATCTTCGTCGCCGGCGTTGGAACCGGCGGCACCGTGACCGGCGTGGGTGAGTTCCTCAAGGAGCAGAACCCCGAAATCAAGGTCGTCGCCGTCGAGCCCGCCACTTCCCCGGTGCTCTCCAAGGGCCAAGCCGGCCCGCACAAGATCCAGGGTATCGGCGCCGGTTTTGTGCCCGACGTCCTCGACACCCAGGTCTATGACGAGATCATCCCCGTCGAGAACGACGACGCCTTTGCGACCGGCCGCGCCGTGGGCCACAAGGAGGGCGTGCTCGTAGGCATTTCGTCCGGCGCCGCCGTGTGGGCCGCGCTGCAGCTGGCCAAGCGCCCCGAGAACGAGGGCAAGACCATCGTGGCCCTGCTTGCCGACACCGGCGAGCGCTACCTGTCCACGGCGCTCTTCCAGGACTAGGGCCTGTCGCCCATAGGTTGAGCCCACGGACGAGCCGGTCTCCTCTCTCCCGGCAGTCTGAGCCCATCCAATCAGGGTGTCCCACGAGACGCCCGAACTTGCTACAATGTCTGCGGCGCGGAACCAGCCTCCCGCGCCGCTTTTCTTTTTTGGCCACATGCCACCAAGGAGAACCTCCCCATGCACAACAAGCGCGTGCTCGTCGCCATGAGCGGCGGCGTCGATTCCAGCGTGACCGCGTACCTGCTCAAAAGCCAGGGCTACGAATGCGTCGGCGCCACCATGCGCCTCACCTGCCCCGCGCCCGATCCCG
>DBFAHJ010000082.1:0-2607 GCA_048227095.1 Collinsella aerofaciens
GAAGCTCATCGTCGAGACCGCTCAGAAGACCGGCGCTCGCGTTTCCGGTCCTGTCCCCCTGCCCACCGAGCGCAACCTGTACACGGTTATCCGCTCGCCGCACGTGAACAAGGACTCCCGTGAGCAGTTCGAGATGCGCACTCACAAGCGCCTCATCGACATCCTCGACCCCACCTCGGGCACCGTTGATTCGCTCATGCGTCTCGACCTCCCCGCTGGCGTCGACATCGACATCAAGCTCTAAGCGATATCGCTCATAGCTTAAAGGGCCCCGCTGCCGTTACGGTAGCGGGGCCCTTTTGTTTAGCATGATGGGATTGGACCGCCGGATAAGGCTGCCGAGCGGCTGGCTGTGGCGCCCTATTCGCTCGCGGGACGCAGCGATGCCTCCTCAAAATGGAAGGATCGCAAACCGCCTTCCGTTTCGATACACGCGCGACCAAAGCCATCGACGGTTTTAAAGATGCCGCGTGCCAGCTCGTCGCCGGCAGGGGAACGGGCGATAACGTGCTCCCCAATCCAATTGAGGTGGGCGATATATTCGTCGTGGACGGGCGCGAGCGGACCGGCATCTTCTTCCTTGGCGTTGAGGCGCTCTGCCCAGGCATCTGCAGCGTCTATAACTGCGTGATAGACCTCATCGAGGAGCATGTCGACGGCAGGTACGCTCTCGTTGAGATCCGAGAGACCGATTGCCGGCAGGCCGCCATCGGGCACCTCTTGGGGCGCATAGTTCACATTGACGCCAATGCCGCAGACGGCGAAAGGTTTGCCTTCGTTATCGCGTGCGGCCTCGACCAGAATGCCGCCGAGCTTGCGTCCTCGCGCGACAAGGTCGTTGGGCCATTTAAGGCGAATCTCGTTTGCAAGACCCTGCTTTTCGAGTGCTTCAAGCACCGCTAGGCCGCTGACGGCGGCAAGACCAGAGAACTTTGCAGGATTAACGCATGGGCGCAGGACAATCGAAAGCAATAAGTTGCCGACGGTTGAGTCCCACTTGTGCCCGCGCCGGCCGCGTCCTGCTGTTTGAGCCCGGGCGGCAAGTCCTGTGCCGTGCGGCGCTCCCTGTTTTCCTGCTTCGAGCAGGTCATCGTTGGTCGATCCGGTTACGTCGACTATCGTTAATTTGGCATCCATAACGGTTGCTACCTCCTAAGTTAATAAGGCAATCGCGTAATGGTGTCGAGAGATAGACACAATGTGAAGCCTTTGTCGCATTTGGACAATTTAATGTTAACACGTCAACAACGACTAAAATGCGCTATCCTCTCTTGGTCGATGTAAACACGTCAACAACTCAAAGGAGGCTAGTGATGGGTTTCACGATTCTTGGAACAGGCTCGGCGCTTCCTGAGCGCAGTGTTTCCAATGACGAGCTGTCTGAGTTCCTCGATACCTCGGATGAGTGGATTTTTACCCGCACAGGTATCAAGAGCCGCCACGTCTGTACCACCGAGTCACTTGACGACCTTGCCGTAGCGGCGAGCGAGCGGGCACTCCAGGTGTCCGGAATCGACGCGAGCCAGCTGGATCTGATCGTCTGCTCGACGACGACGGGTGACCACCTTGTTCCCGCTGAGGCGTGTGCCGTTGCTGAGCGACTAGGAGCGGCGTGCCCTGCCTTCGATGTCTCGGCGGCCTGTGCCGGCTTCGTGTTTGCGCTCGATGTCGCCGAGGGCTATATCGAGCGCGGTCGTGCCGAGCGCGTGCTTATCGTTGCTGCTGAGCAGATGACGCGCGCGCTCGACTGGACCGACCGCGCCACCTGCGTGCTCTTTGGCGATGGGGCAGGCGCCGCAGTGATTGGGGCTGGGGGAGACAGTCCCCTTGCCGTTGAGCTTTCGACGGCGCCCGACGTCGAGACGTTACACGTTCCCGGTCTGGTCGGCACCTCGCCGTTTAAGGCTTCCGCAGATAGCAAGAGCGTGCTGTCCATGAATGGCCGCCGCGTGTTCAAGTTCGGCGTCAACGCCATCTGCGACACGGTCCATAAGCTTGCGGGCGATGCGGGCATTTCGGTCGAAGACATCGACCATTTTGTATTCCATCAGGCTAACGAACGAATCCTGAGTCAGGCGGTCAAGCGCCTCGGCGTGCCAGATGAGCGCGTGGTTCGAACGCTGCGCGAGACCGGCAACATTTCGAGCGCCTGCATTCCCTTTGCGTTTGACCGTCTGGCACGCACCGACGCACTGAATGCGGGCGACACCATCGCCCTCGTTGGATTTGGCGCCGGCCTGGATATAGGTGGCTATCTGCTTCGTTGGAAGTAGTTGCACATAGGAAAAAACGCCCCTAGGGCACAAACAAAGGAGAACTACCATGGCAGATCAGAAGACCTTCGAGCGCGTTTGCGACGTTATCCGCGAGACCGCCGGTCTTGACGATGTCGAGATGAAGCCCGAGTCCACGCTCGAGGAGATTGGTCTCGACAGCCTGGGCACCGTCGAGATCCTCGTCGCCGTCGAGGACGAGTTTGGCATCCAGCTCGATACCGAGGAGAACCCCAAGACGGTCGGCGAGTTCGCCGATACGGTCGAGGCGGCATTGGAGAAGTAGAGATGCTCAAGACTCCTCTCTGCGATCTGCTCGGCATCGAAAAGCCCG
>DBFAHJ010000083.1:0-9894 GCA_048227095.1 Collinsella aerofaciens
CGCGGTCCTGGCCTTTGCCCTCTTTGTCCTGGGCATTGCCGAGTTCTTCGTCATCACGTTTAAATCCATGCCCATCCAGCCGGGCGACCTTTCGGCCATCTCCACCGCCGCCGCGGTCGCCGGCACCGGCTACACCTTCTCGATCTCACTGTTCTGCGTGCTGTCCATGGGCTTTACCGCCATCGCCATGCTGCTGTGTGAGTACGCCGGCCTGGTGGCACCGCACCGTCAGAAGGGCGCCGCCAACGCCAAGCGCATGCTGCTCACCAACCTGCTCGTCGCCGTACTGTGCCTGGGCGGCGTGACCGCGCATGTCACGCTCATCGACTACTACAACACCCTCGGCATCACCGTCTACACCTGGCGCCCGCTCGAGAGCTACTGGCGCGAGGGCTACCTGCCCGCCTTTATTAGTGCAGCGCAGTCCATCAAGCCGCCCAAACCCGCCGACTACTCCGTCGACGATGCCAAGGCCACGCTCAAAAAGTACGCCAAGGCCTACGACAAGTCCGACGCGGCCAAGAGCGACGAGCGCGCCGCCGCAAAGGAGCAGTTCGATAGCGAGAAGCCCACGGTCATCGCCATCATGAACGAGACGTTCTCCGACCTGTCGATCTACCAGAACATGCGCGCCGGCTACGAGGGCCCGCAGTACTTTAAGAGCCTGTCTAACTGCCTCAGCCGCGGCAAGCTCTACGTGAGCGCCTACGGCGGCGGTACCGCCAATACCGAGTTTGAGTTTATGACCGGCAACTCTATGGCCAACCTGGGCTCGGGCGTGTACCCCTACACCATCTACAACATGGAAACGACCGGTAATCTGGCAGAGCAGTTCAAATCGCTCGGCTATTCCACCACGGCCATGCACCCCAACCACGCGACCAACTGGAACCGCGAGAACGTCTACAAGGACTTTGGCTTTGACCAGTTCCTGTCTATCAACGATTTCCAGGGAGCCGACACCCTGCGCGGCATGGTGACCGACCAGGCTACCTACGACAAGATTCTTGAGTTGCTCGACCAGAACGCCGATCCGCAGTTTATCTTCGACGTGACCATGCAGAACCACTCGGGCTACGATACGGGCCTGCTGCCGGTCGACAAGCAGATGCACCTGAACATCGACACGACCGACCTGGACGCCAAGACCGTCGAGGACGGCACGCTATCCGATGTCGACGAGTATGTCTCGTGCATCGAGCAGTCCGACCAGGCGCTGCGCTACTTCCTCAACGCCTTGAGCAAGCTCGACCGCAAGGTGGTCGTGGTGTTCTGGGGCGACCACCAGCCGTTCTTCCCGTCCAAGTTCAATGACAAGTGGTTTACCGGCGAGGACGACGCTACGCATCAGGAGCGTCTGTGGCAGACCGACTACATCATCTGGGCCAACTACGACGTTGCCGGCTGCGACCAGACGAGCGAGGTCGACGACCTGTCCACCAACTACCTGTCCACGCAGCTTATGCAGCTGATCGGCGCACCGCTGACCGACTACCAGAAAGCGCACATGACGCTGCGCGAGTCGCTGCCCGCCATCAACTCGGTCGGCTACGAGGACGCCAGCCTGCGCTGGGCGCTCTCCTCCAACGTCACCGGTGACGATGCCGCCGCCGCAGCCGCCACCAAGGCGCGCGAAGATTACGCCAAGATGCAGTACTACGAGATGTTCCGCGACGGCAAGAACGTGTACACCGAGCACTTCCAGACCGAGGCTAACGAGACCGACCCCAACCTGGCACCGGGTACGACCAAGATCAAGTAGCGAGCCTGTATCCCGGTTCGTCTGCCCGGACGGCGCGGAACGTAAGGTTCCCTGCTCGGACAGTCCTGCGCAAGACGAAGGCCACATTAAGTGGTCTTCTTTGCGTGCGGAACTCGCGATGAACCTTATATGCCTCCGCCTGGACAGACGCCCTGTTGTTGGAGCGCGGCTTGTCATGGGGGTATCCGCAACATATATAAGTTGAAGGCCACGTCTTGTGGCCTTTTTTGCATCCGGAAACCGTGTCCCAGAATTCACGTCCGGAGTGGGATGCAGTTTCCGCTTACGGCCCCGTTGGGAAACTGCATCCCACTCCGATTGCAAATTCCGGGTCGCATTTTCCACCAGAGCCCTCAACCGGAAACCGCATCCCATTCCAAAGGCAAATTCCGGGACACACTTTCCGAAACCCCATCCATCCGGAAAGCCCGTCCCACTCTGAATACATCCAGCGAACGCATGCGAGTGTGTCGTCCAGGACGGTCTCGTCATCGGGGTAATGGAAAATGTCACCCCAAACGCCTGCCACGGTTGCGCCTACAAGTGTCAAGAAAAAAGCCTCGAGAACTTCGAGGCTTTCACATTTGTATTGTTTTGCACGAAGGATCGCGGACGGCGAAGCTACTCGCCCAGCACGGCCTTCTTGGCGGCTGCGGCCATGTTGTCCAGGTCCTCCTTGGTAGGATGGTCCTTTGCGGCAACCCAGTTGTCGAGCAGCATCTTAAATCGGGCGTTGTCGGGATCTTGCTCGAGCATGGCCTCGTAGCGCTGCTTGACCGCAGGGCCCATCTTGCCCTGACACATCGCCCAGCCCGCAAGCTCGGCATCTCCAGCCAAATTGGAGGTCACGCGGTCGATAATCTGCTGGTAATAGCTCTGATCGGCCCCAAAGCCGCAGGTGCCAAACAGGAAGACGCGCTTGCCGTGCAAAGCGGAGAGCAACGCCGCGACCGAAGGCGTGCACGCGCCCTTGTCGCACCAAAAACCGACGAGCACCGTGTCGGCCGCGCAGGCGCCCTGCGCCTCGAGCGCAACCTGATCTGCATCCGCATCGTCGCTCAACGCCGCGGCATGGACAAACTCAACACCCGCAGCCTGCAGAGTGCGCTTGATCGCACCCGAAACCATCCTGGTATTACCGCTCTTGCTGTTAACCACCAAAGAGCACGTCATAGTCACGTTGCCTCGTATCCCCCAAAACTAAAGCCACTAATGCAATTTATTAGATGACTATCTTAGTACTAACGTGACAGATGTAAACCACCGTCTGTCGATTGATTAATTTGCCCCACGGGCTTGCTTACTGGGCAAACTGGCTGCGGTAGAGTTCGGCGTAGAAGCCGCCTGCCGCTAGCAGCTCGTCGTGCGTGCCGCGCTCGATAATCTGGCCGTCGCGCATGACCAGAATGCAGTCGGCGTTGCGAATCGTGCTCAGGCGATGCGCCACGACAAAGCTCGTACGGCCGGCCATGAGCTCGTCGAATGCCGCCTGCACCTGCAGCTCGGTACGCGTATCGATGCTCGACGTTGCCTCGTCCAGCAGCAGAATCGCCGGATCGGTGAGCATAACGCGCGCAATGCACAGCAGCTGTTTTTGACCCTGGCTAAACGTGCCGCCGTCCTCGCCGATGACCGTATCGTAGCCGCCTGGCAGCTGCACGATAAACTTGTGCGCATGCGCGCGCTTGGCAGCTTCGATAACCTGCTCGCGCGTGGCGTCGGGACAGCCGTAGGCGATGTTTTCCGCCACCGTGCCCTCGAACAGCCACGTATCCTGCAACACCATGCCAAAGGCATGGCGCAGGCTTGCGCGCGTGTAGTCACGCGAAGACCTGCCATCAACCGTGATGTGGCCGGCATCGATATCGTAAAAGCGCAGCAGCAGGTTGATGAGCGTCGTCTTTCCGCAGCCCGTGGGGCCAACAAGGGCAAAGCGCATGCCGGGCTTGGCCTCGATGCAGATGTCCTGCAGCAGCTTGCGGTCGGACACGTAGCTAAAGTCCACATGCTCAAAGGCGACCTCGCCCTGCGGGGCAGCAAGTTCCACGGCATCCGCCGCATCGGGCTCCTGCTCGCGGGCATCGAGCAGCGCAAACATGCGGCGCGCCGAGGCATACGCCGTCTGGATCTGCGTAATGACGTTGGTGACCTCGTTGAACGGCTTGGTGTACTGGTTGGCATAGGACAGGAAGATCTGCACGCCGCCCACCGTAAGCGCCGCGGGCACGCCCGTGATCACGCCCACGCAGCCGATCACAGCGACCACGGCATAGATGATGTTATTGATAAAGCGCGTGCCGGGGTTGGAGAGCGAACCCATAAACTGTGCGCGCTCGCCCGCGGTGTAAAGCTCGGCATTGAGGGCATCGAAGCGCTGCTGGGCGTTGGGACCGTAGGCAAAGGCGTCGACAAGCTTTTGCTCGCCTACGTACTCCTCGATATGACCACCGAGCTGCCCTTGAATACGCTGCTGTGCCGTAAAGCTTTTGTTGGAGAGCTTGGCAATAGCACCGGCTGCAAAAATGGAAAGCGGCGTGACGAGCACCACCACGAGCGTCATGGTCAGGTTGATGGAAAGCATAAACGCGAGCGTGCCCACGATGGTAATAACACCGGTAAAGAGTTGCGTGAAGCCCTGCAGCAGGCCGTCACCCACCTGGTCGACATCGTTGACCACGCGGCTCATGAGGTCGCCGTGAGCATGGCTGTCGATAAAGCTGAGCGGCATGCGGCTGAGCTTGTCGCTCGCCTCCACGCGCATGTCGCGCACCGTTTCGTAGGACAGGCGGTTGACGCAGTAGCCCTGCAGCCACTGGAAGGCCGCGGCTCCCACCACGACGAGCGCGAGTTTGGTGACAAGCGGCAGCAGCGCGTCGAAGTCCACCTGCCCGACGGCAACGATCAGGTCGATGCCCTCGCCGATGAGAATGGGCGTGTAGAGCTGCAGAATCACGGAGATGGCGGCACTCACAAACGACGCAACAAACGAAATGCGATGCGGACGAACGTAGCCCATCAGACGGCGAGTCACCGCACCCACGGGATAGCGCTCGGGGTCGCCGGGCTGGCGCGGACCGTCGCCCAGGTCGTTGAGGTTATCGTTACCGGACACGTTGGCCGTCATCGTGGCGACCGAACCGGAGGAAGTGTACGGATTCATTTAGCAGCCCTCCTTTGCGCAAATGGATGCCGGGGCAGTCGGGGCGGACGCGGGGCTTAGGGTGGACGCGGGCGCCGGAGTGGGCGCGGGCGCTGTGCTCCCCCGCTGGCCCTCAAGCTCCTCGCGGCGCAGCTGCGACTGGCAAATCTCGCGATAGAGCCGACAGGTCGCATAGAGCTCGTCATGTGTGCCCAGGCCGGCAACCGAGCCGTGGTCGAGCACGCAGATCACGTCGGCATCGCGCACGGTCGAAACGCGCTGGCTCACAATCACCGTGGTCAGCGGCAGCCCGCCCTTGGCGGCACCGCGCATGCTGCGCTCGCGAATGGCATGGCGAAGCGCCGCGTCGGTCTTAAAGTCGAGCGCCGACGCGGAGTCATCCATGATCAATATCTGAGGCGAACCAACCAAGGCACGCGCGATAGTCAGGCGCTGACGCTGGCCACCGCTAAAGTTCTTGCCGCCCGCCTCGACCGGGGCGTCTAAGCCCTGCGGCTTGTTGCGCACGAACTCGCTGGCCTGCGCCATGTCGAGTGCCACCCAGAGCTCCTCGTCGGTCGCAGCTTCATCGCGCCAGGTCAGGTTGCTGCGGATGGAGCCGCTCACCAGCGATGCGCGCTGCGGAACGGTCGCGACCACACGGCGCAGCTGGTCGAGCGGCCAGGTGCGCACGTCGACGCCCATCACGCTCACGCTGCCGGTGCTCGCATCGTACAGGCGCGGGATGAGCGAGACGAGCGTGGACTTGCCGCTACCCGTACCGCCGATAATGCCGAGCGTCTTGCCCAGCGGGAGTTCCAGCGTCACATCGTTGACAGCATTGGCCGCGCCCGCGCCAAACGAGAAGCTCGCATGGCTCAAGCTCAGCGCGGGAACTGAAGCGACATTGCCCGGCTTGGGCAGCGCGACCGGCTGGTTGCCCTCGTCAGCGATGCCCGGCACGCAATTGAGCACCTCGTTGATACGCGACGCGCTGGCGCTCGCCTTGGTAAAGACCACGACCAGGTTGGCGACGTACACGATGGAGGTCAGGGTCTGCGTCATGTAGTTCACAAACGCCATGACCTGGCCCTGCGTAAGCTCGCCCACGCTGACCTGGATGCCGCCCACCCACAGGATGGCGCACACGCCCAGGTTCATCACCAAAAACGTGACGGGGTTGAGAATCGACGAGAGCTTGCCCACCGCGATGGCAGTATTGGCCTGGTCGTCGGCGGCCTGCGCAAAGCGCTCGCGCTCGTGATCTTCGCGCACGAAGGCGCGAACCACGCGGGCGCCCGAAAGGCCCTCGCGGCAGATAAGCGCGATGCGGTCGAGCTTTGCCTGCAGCTGCTTGTAGTACGGAATGCAGCGCGCCATGACAACCCAGAACACCAGGCCAATGGCGGGCGTGCAGATCAAAAAGATGATGCCGAGCTTAAGGTCGATGGCAAGGGCCGCGCACATGGAGCCCACCGCTAGAAAGGGCCAGCGGATGAGCATGCGCACGCCCAGCGCCACAGCGAGCTGGACCTGGTTAACGTCGTTGGTAATGCGCGTGATGAGCGACGGCGTGCCAAAGCGGTCGAGCTCGGCATAGCTCAGCTTGTTGATGTGCTGGTAGAGTGCGCCGCGAATGTCAGTACCCATGCCCTGCGAGGTGAGCGCCGCCATCTTCTGGCAAACAAGCGTAAACGAGATGCCGATTACAGCCATGGCGGCGAGCACCATGCCGTAGCGGACGACGGCACTCACGTCGTGCGCACCGATACCTTTATCGATCATCTGGGCAATCACCAGCGGCGTCAGCAGGTCAAAGATCACTTCAATCAACTTGCACGCAGGGCCAATCACCATATACCGGCGAAACTTACCACCAAAACGCCTGAGCAGCTCAATCATAAAAAGGCGCTCCCTATCATCATCTCAATTCAATCTGATTCATGATAGTACGGAGAACCCTGGAGATGCGTAAGCAACTCGTTACAGATGTAAGGGCAACGGTCACTAGCGCCCAAGGCACGTAGCAGCCGATGTTTTGGCAACGCCAGCGAGCGGCATAACGCCGGGGATTCAATTATCAGATAAATGTGACCCTTCAGGCGGTTTTGGTCGGCTACCCGCGGGTGCCGGCAGGGCGCTTGGTAGTCGAGCGATCCCGCAGGCGAAGCCGAGGACCAGCGAGACACCAAGCGCCCTGCCGGCACTCGCGGGTAGCCGCGGCACCAAAAAACGCCTGCGCACTCGATGGATTCGGATGCCCGACAGAGGCTCCTTATGGCTGCTTCCTTCCGGACCTGACCAGATTCGGAACATGTCGTCATCCGAACCCATCGAACGCGCTAGGCGCTCGATATATCTTACCCGCTCCCGCCCGATGGGGCAAGGTAGCTAATTTGGGACGGGGCTTTTTGACTACTTGGGCAATCAGATCGACAGGTAGTCAAATAAGCCCCGTCCCAAAAAGACTGGTCTGCTGCCGTGCCACAAAAGGGGCCTATCTACTACGTTTAGGCCGCAGGGGTCAACCATAGCCGGCTTTTTCGAAAATCGGCAAGCTTTCTACCTGCGGTTTTAATTTCACAAAATCCGGGATGGTCAAGGGCGCTCGGCTAAACGTAGTAGATGGCCGCATTTCATGGCGGACGGTCCGACCCAAGGCCCAAGGCGACCAGCCTCGGATAGCCATTCTCGAAGTTGCGGTGGAATAGTTCCTGTTTTTGCCGCCTGAGCCGCCAAACAGGAACTATTCCACCGCAACTTATAGGGAGTTGGGTTTTAGAGGCGGGCGAGGTCGTAGGCTTGGGCGGCTGCTTCACCGGCGCAGATGAGGTTGGTTGTGGCTTCCTGGGGGTCGAGCGCTTGGTCAAGAGGCATGGGCCTGCGGCAGACCGGCAGGACCAAGTCGATGCCCTGACCATACACCGCATCCAAATTATCCGCACGACCGCCCACGACGGCGACTACCGGCTTGCCATAGCGATTGGCACGGCGGGCCACGCCCACCGGCGCCTTGCCGGCAGCGGATTGCTCGTCCATGTTGCCCTCGCCTGTAATGACCAGGTCGACATCGCGCACGCGCTCGTCAAACCCAATCAGATCGAGCACCGTCTCCACGCCCGAACGCAACTCAGCACCGAGCGCCAGCAGCGCGGCGCCCAAGCCACCTGCCGCGCCCGCGCCAGGCACGCCGAGCACCGAGCCAAATGTCCGCACGCCCTCGGGCACGCGCAACAACCCCTGAGCCCGCACCCCGGTAATCGCCGCATCGAGCAGGCGGCCGTAGCCGACCATCCAACTGTCGTACCTGCCCAGCGCTTCGACATCGTCTGTCGGCAGGCCCTTTTGCCCGCCAAACACTGCAAGTGCCCCACGACGCCCCACGAGCGGGTTCTCGACATCAGAGAGCACGACGATACGCGCGCTATTCAGCGCCCGAAGCGCCGGTGCCAAATCGATACTCGCCACCTGCTCAAGCCCCGCGAGACCAGGGGCGACATCGCAGCCCTGATCATCGACCACACGCGCGCCCAGCGCCTGCAGCATGCCGGCGCCACCGTCGTTGGTGGCACTGCCGCCCAGACCAATATAGATAGTCTTTGCCCCAGCACGAACCGCTCGAAGCATGAGCTCGCCCACGCCATAGGTCGTAGCGGCCAACGCCGCCGGCTCTGTGCAAGGCGAATACCCAATACCCGCCGCCTCGGCCATCTCGATTACAGCCGACTCGTACTCGCCGTCCACCAGCATCCGGGCAGACACACAGTCGCCCAGAGGGCCTGCGACTTCACATGCCACGACCTCACCGCCGCACGCGGCAACGGCATCGAGCGTTCCCTCACCGCCATCCGCCAGCGGCAGCGCGCTTACCTGGGCATCGGGCCACACGCGGCGCACACCTTCGGCAACGGCCTCCTCCGCCTGCGCGCTCGAAACGCTGCCCTTAAAGGAGTCGATCGCCAGCTGCACACGGCGGGGCCGGCGGCACGCGGCACCAAAATCGACCGCCCCAACGGCAGTATCTTCGACACCCGCAAGCGCCTCGGCGTGGGCGGTATGCGCCTCAAGATCGGCCCCACAACCGCAGCCAGCACCATCGGTGCCACGCAGCCCACTAAAATAACCGCTCAGCACCGCGCGGCACTCGTCTGCCAGCACGCCGGCGGTCACATTAAACCGATGATTCAGGCGCGAATCGGCATTGAGGTCGTATAGCGACCCCAGAGCGCCCGCTTTAGCATCAGCCGCGCCGTACACGCAGCGCCCCACGCGCGCGTTAACCATAAGCCCCGCGCACATGCAGCAGGGCTCGAGCGTCACGTAGACCGTACAATCGGAAAGACGCCAGCGTCCAAGCGACTGAGCGGCGGCGCACAGGGCCCAAAACTCGGCATGCGCCGAAGGATCCTGGTCGAGCTCGCGGCGATTATGCGCCCGCGCGACAATCTCGCCGTCGCGCACCACTACGGCTCCGATGGGCACCTCGCCCACCGCAGCGGCGGCGCGCGCCTCGGCCAGCGCCTCACGCATGAACTTCTCATCGATTTCGGTGATCGTCATCGTTCGCCTTCCCTGTTGCAAATCCAAAACGATGCTATCATTACGACTCACGGAGAGATGGCAGAGCGGTTGAATGCGGCGGTCTTGAAAACCGTTGAGCGCGAGAGCGTTCCGGGGGTTCGAATCCCCCTCTCTCCGCCACTCCTAGTGATGCACCGGTGTCATGGTCCGCTCAAACAGTGCATCGACCACATCGGCTATCTCAGGTCGACGCTCAAGATCGTGGCCCGATTCCCACCATATCGTGAAAAGTCGAATAATACCGCCGGCGACAAACTCAGACGTCGTCTCGAGTGACACGGGGGCCAGGGCATCCTCGGCAAGCACGTTCATCACACGCTCGCGGATGGAGCGGGCAATGCGGTCGCAAATAACGTTGGTCAACATGCCCGACATGCTGCTTGCCAAAATGTTATCCATGAGCCGCTCGTGC
>DBFAHJ010000084.1:0-3813 GCA_048227095.1 Collinsella aerofaciens
TCGCCGCCGACTCGGAGCCGTGGCCTCGCTCGAAGAGCCCGATCGCCGCCTTCCTGGCCTCGATGTCGTGCTTCACCCTCAAGTCGACACGCATAAAGAAAGCCTCCCATTTCTCATGTCCAAGAAATGGGAGGCAGTTCACTCATTTGGGACGGGGCTTTTTTGACTGGTATGATTGGTGCGACCATTCGAACCAGCTAAAAGAGCCCCGTCCCAATTTAACTACCGAGAGGATCTGCCATGGAGCGCATCGCGAGTTTTTCCGTTGACCATCTGCTGCTTGAGCCCGGCGTGTATGTGAGCCGCATCGACCGCGATCCGGCGACCGGCGCCGCCGTCACCACTTTTGACCTGCGCCTGACCACGCCCAATAAGGAGCCGGTTATGAACACGGCCGAATGCCACACCATCGAGCACTTGGGCGCGACGTTCCTTCGCAATCATGCCGAGTGGTCGAGCCGCATTGTCTACTTTGGTCCCATGGGCTGCCGTACGGGCTTTTACCTCGTCGTGTTTGGCGAGGTGACGAGCGAGGAGATTCTGCCGCTCGTGCGTGAGCTGTTCGAGTTTGTCGCTGGCTTTGAGGGCGATATCCCCGGTGCCGCTCCCGAGGAGTGCGGTAACTACCTGGACCAGAACCTTCCCATGGCAAACTGGCTCGCGCGCCGCTACCTCGACCGCGACTTGGCCGATATCGACGAGAATCACCTGCACTATCAGCAGGCGTAAGGCTGCTTGCAGGAATAACGTTTGTGCCAGAAGCGCTCCCGCTCTTTGCGGAGCGCTTTTTTATGCCGAGTGCTCAAAACAGAACAAGATTGTTCTAGAATGTTCATACTGTCACACAAACGAACAGGAGCGAACATGCATATCTACTCTGTCTCTGATCCCGAGTTCAAGTCCTATGGCAACGTTTGGGATAACGTTCCGTCCGAGCTTACGTCGCCCGTGCTCGAGGCACTTGCCTCCACGCCCATCCCCGAGGGCAGCAAGTATGTGGCCTCCGCGCCCGAGCTCGAGGGTGTCATGGATGCCGATAAGCTGGGCTTTCTCATGTTTGGCGGTCGTCCCTTCCAGCTGGGCTGGTGCAACGGCCACAACACGCGTCTCAACTGCCTGGAGTACCACCGCGCGAGCGAGTTCAACCTGGGCGCCCGCGACTTTATCCTGCTCGTGGCGCATCGCTGGGAGATCGAGGACGGCAAGCTCGATACCGCGTGCGTCAAGGCGTTCCGCGTGCCGGCCGGCACGCTTGTTGAGGTTTTCAACACCACGCTTCACTACACGCCCTGCATGGTCGACGACGGCGGCTTCCAGGTGATGGTGGCGCTGGCCGCCGGCACCAACGGCCCGCGCCCCGAGGCTGCAGCCGACATGCCCACGGCTGGCGACAGCTACTGCTACTGGAAGGCCGACAAGTGGGTTCTCTGCCATGCTGACAGCCCCAAGGCTGCCGAGGGCGGCTACGTAGGTCTCATCGGCAAGAACCTCGACATCGCCGTGGACTAGCGCATCGCCCCAAACCACCACAAAGGTGCCTGTCCCCTTTGCGGTGGTTTGGGGCGGGCGGATATCGGGAAGTGCCGGACGGGGGAGGCTGCCGGGCGCCTTGCCGTCTGCGGATTTTGGGACATGTGGCCCGCTTTTTGGGCCCACCTGTCGGTACACTAAAAGCACTATGGGTACCCGCGAGCGACATATCGGCCACGCGGCCGCCCGATCCGCACCCGTGGCGGATCCCAGGGGCGGCAGGCTCTTCGCCATGCCGCGATTCCTTGTTGGCATAACACATCAGGTGTACCGTCACCGCGTCTTTGCTATCGCCGGCGCCATCACCGCGCTGTTCCTCATGCTTTTGGCAGTCTTGCCGGCGCTGTTCGCCTTCGACCCCAAACTTTCTAACACCGTGCCCGCCTATAGCGAGGCGTCCGAAGAGGTCGTGGATGCGCTCGTCCATTCGAGCTCTCTGCCGTTGCTTGTCGCCGCAATTGTATTTTCGATCTGGGGCGTATCGGTCTATCTGCGCTGTTTGGACTATGTGTTGCGCCGCCGTCTTGTTGCCATCGCCACCATCTGCGCCCTGTGGATGATCGAGGTCATTCTCAAGTACAAGTCGTTCACGCCGTTCTATGCCACCGTGCTGTGGTACCTGTACTACGTGCCCATGACGCTCATTCCGCTGCTCTACCAGTTGTGTGGTCTGCGCCTTGCGGGCCTGGAGCAACACCGCCTGGGTCGCCGCTGCTGCGCTGCGCTGTGGATTGTGGCCATCCTGCTTATCGGATTTGTGCTCACCAACGATTTTCACCAGCAGGTCTTCCGCTTTGACCGTACAAGCGACACCTGGAGCAACGACTACACGTACGGCTGGGGTTATTTCGCCGTCCTCGTGTGGACGGCCTTTAACTTCGTGGCCTTTTTTATCCTGGTTGGTCGGTCCTCGTCCTTTCGCATCCAGCGTTTCTCGGGTACGGCGGCGCTCGTACTGCTGGGCGGCGCATTCTTTGCCATCTCCTATGCGTTGCGCGTGCCCTGGGCATGGAGGCTCAACTTCTCGCTCATCTATTGCGTCTTGTGCGTGGTGGCGATGGAAATCTGTCTCGATTGCGGTGTCATTCCGTCGTATCACGACATCGCCGGCATCTTCGACACCTTGCCGCTTGACCTCAAAGTTCTAACGCGCGACCTGCAGGAGGTCTATGCCACGCCGGTGTCAAAGCCAGTGCCGGTAGGCGTGCGCGAGGAGTTGCGGACCCAGGAGCACGGCCGCGCCCATGCCTTTGCCGTGGCGTCCGATCCCGATGTGATGTACCGTGCCTTTCCACTGCTGGGCGGATCGGCCCTGCTTGCCCAAGACGTGTCGGAGCTCAACGAGCTTAACCGTGAACTGGCACATCGTCGCATGGAGCTGCAGCGTCAAAACGAGCTGCTCGCCGCCGACTACGACCTTAAGACGCACCTGGCAGATCAAGAGGCCGAGACCTTGCTGGTCCAAGACGTGGACCAGGCGCTTGCCCGCGCGCTCAAAGGGATGTACGACCTGCTGAGCTCGCTGCCGCCGTTGACCGACGAAGCGTCTTCGCACGAGCGCTACCGCATGCTGCAGCGCGCCAAGATGCTTGTCGCCTATTGCAAGCGCAAGGGATCGCTCACGTTGGCGCAGCACGGGGAGAGCGGTTTTGATCGCGACCGCATTCAGCTCATCGCCAACGAGCTCGCAAGCGACCTGCGCACCATCGATATCGATTGCGCCTCGATTATCGCCATACGGCTCCCGTTGCACGCCAGTACGGTAAGCGCCCTGTACGACTGCGTGTATGACTTTGCGTTTTTTGCCTACACCACCGACCATCCGGCGCTTATGTATCACTTGGGCGACCATGACCGATGCAGTGTCGAGCTGCGCGCCACGCTTTTTTCCAACGATGATGCAGATCTTTCGCAGACGCCCGCTGCGCAAGAGCTCGAAAGCGCTCTGCAAGGGCGCAACGTGGCATACCGCCTTGAGGGCGAGCCCGGCCAGCTGCGCATGATCGTCTTGATGCCGAGGGCGGGTGAGTGACGATGCAGATTTCGCTCATCCTTCCCCAAATCGTTGCGCTCGATGTTGTCTTTGCCCTGGCTGCGTGTCTGCAGACGATCCACGTCCCGCTCATCGCATCGCGCCGTTCGTCCTATAACCGTAAGGTGATTTGCGCCTACGAGGCGAGCCTTGTGCTTCACCTGATGATTTCGGCGCTCATCTTATTCGCGTCGTCTGGCTCGTATCTGGTGGCGCCGCTTGACGTTTGCGCCAGGGCAATGGGCGGAGCG
>DBFAHJ010000085.1:0-56682 GCA_048227095.1 Collinsella aerofaciens
GAACATCGATGACAGAAGGAGAAATCGATGAGTAAGAAAGAATGCATCGCGATGCTCCTCGCAGGAGGACAGGGCAGCCGATTGGGGGCACTCACCCAAAAGATCGCTAAGCCGGCGGTTAGCTTTGGTGGCAAGTTCCGCATTATCGACTTTTCGCTGTCCAACTGCTCTAACTCGGGCATCGACACGGTGGGCGTTCTGACGCAGTATCGCCCCTACCTGCTGCATGCCTACGTGGGCTCCGGCGAGGCGTGGGATCTGGACAGCCGCGACGGTGGCGTGTCAATCCTGCCGCCGTACGAGACGCAGACCGGCGGCGCCTGGTATGCGGGCACGGCCGACGCCATTACGCAGAACCTCGACTACATCAAAGCCAACGACCCCAAGTACGTCCTGATTCTTTCGGGCGATCACCTGTATCGCATGGACTACCGCAAGATGCTCAAGACGCACATTGAGAACAACGCCGACCTCACGGTGAGCGTTATGCCCGTGCCGTGGGAGGAGGCCAGCCGCTTTGGCATCCTGACCACCGACCCCGAGGACGGCCGCATCACCAAGTTCACCGAGAAGCCCGATAAGCCCGATTCGAACCTCGCTTCCATGGGCATCTACATCTTCTCGGCCGACGTGCTGATCGAGGCGCTCGAGGAGGACGCTCTGGACCAGCGATCGAGCCACGACTTTGGCAAGGACATCATCCCCAAGCTGCTCGGCGAGAACAAGCGCCTGTACAGCTACGAGTTCCACGGCTTTTGGAAGGACGTCGGCACCATCGCCAGCTTCCACGAGACCTCGATGGACCTGCTGGGCAACAACCCCGAGTTCGATCTGTTCGACAAGCACTTCCCCATCATGTCCAACATCACCACGCGCCCGCCGCACTACATTGGTCCGGATGGTCGCCTGGACGACTGCCTGGTGTCCAACGGATGCAAGATCTACGGTACCGCTCGTCACTCGATCCTTTCGACCGATGTCATTATCGAGGAGCGCGCCGTGGTCGAGGACTCCGTGCTGCTGCCGGGAGCGCACGTTAAGAGCGGAGCGCACATCTGCCGCGCTATTTTGGGCGAGAACTCCACAGTCGAAGAGGGCGTGAAGCTCGGCTCTGTCGATACCACCAAGGATACGGCCGTCGTTGGAAATGACGTCGTTATTGGGAAGGGGGAATGATCCGATGATCAATCGCAAGGCCATCGGTTATATCACCGCTAACTACTCTTCGACCTACGGCAGCGTGCTACTCAAGGACCGCCCCATCGCGTCCGTTCCGTTTTTGGGTCGCTACCGCCTGATCGACTTCCCGCTGTCCAACATGATGAATGCCGGCATCAAGACCGTCGGCGTCGTCATGCCGGGCAACTACCGCTCGCTGATCGACCACGTGGGCTCGGGCAAGGACTGGGGCCTGGACCGCAAGAAGGGCGGCCTGTTCATGGTCCCCGGCAACGCGTACGGCACCACCAAGGGCGGCATGCGCTTCCTGCTGCGCGACATCATCTCCAACAAGACGCTGTTCCAGCGCTCGGACAAGCCCTATGTCGTGATGATGGGCACCAATATCATCTTTAACATGGACCTCAACACCATCATCGACGCGCACGAGAACTCCGGCGCCCAGATGACCGTGGTGTACTGCAAGGCCACGCGCAACGTCGATGACGAGACCAAGCTGCAGATCAACGAGAACGGCCGCCTGACGGGCGTGAGCGCCGGCGTCGTGTACGGCGACAACGCCTCTATGGACTGCTGCATCGTCAACCGCGAGACGCTGCTCGAGATCATCGACCACTACCAGGCCGCGGACTATCTGGACCTGCTCGAGGCACTCCAGGGCGACTTTGGCAACATCGACGTGTGCAGCTACGAGTACAAGGGCGAGGTCGTGGGCGTGTTTAGCGAGAAGTCGCTGTACCGCCGCAGCATGGACCTGCTCGACCAGACCGTGGCCGACCATCTCTTTGACCCCGAGCGCCCGATTCTGACCAAGGCTCACGACGTGCCGCCTTCGCGCTATGCGACCGGCAGCCACGCCTGCAACTCGATCATCTCGGCTGGCTGCATCATCAAGGGCACCGTGCGCAACTCGATCCTGTCGCGCGGCGTCGTGGTCGAGGAAGGCGCCTCGGTGACGAACTCGATCATCAACCAGAGCTGCGTCATCAAGAGCGGCGCCCGCGTTGAGAATGCAATCCTGGACAAGAACAACGTGGTTCCCACCAACACCGAGCTTCGCGGCACGCCCGAGAACATCCTGGTGCTGGGAAAGGCCCCGTTAACTTCTGATATCACCAACGCGAGCTAGCTTTGGCACCGCAACATCGCTCGTAACACGTAGAATAGCCGCCCGGTTTGCGCCAGGCGGCTATTCTCGAATTGCAACAGGGAGACAATATGGCTGATTCCAGCAAAAAGATGCAGATCGTGTTTGCCTCGGCCGAGTGCGCACCGTTTGTGAAGACCGGTGGCCTGGGCGACGTGGCGGGCTCGCTGCCCGCGGCGCTTGTGCGCGCCGGCGCCGAAGTAATCGTGATGGTGCCCAAGTACGCCACCATCAAGGACGAGTACAAGGCGCAGATGGAGCACTTCTCCGACTTTTACGTGAGCCTGGGCTGGCGCAATGAGTACTGCGGACTCGAGAAGCTCGAGCACGACGGCGTCACCTATATGTTCATCGACAACGAGCGCTACTTTGCGCGCGACTATCCGTACGGCTTCTTTGACGACGGCGAGCGCTTCGCGTTCTTCTCCAAGGCCATCACCGAGAGCCTACAGCACCTGCCGGCCGGCTTTGAATGCGACATCCTACACTGCAACGACTGGCAGACGGCACTGGCGCCCGTGTTCCTGCGCGAGTTCTACCAGGGCTTGCCGCTCTACGAGCGCGTCAAGACCGTGTTCTCGATCCACAATGTGGCGTTCCAGGGCCAGTTTAGCGACACCGTGATGGAGGACATCCTGGGTGTGGCGCATATTCCGGCGGCCGCCTCGCAGCTGCGTTGCGACGCCTGCAGCATCAACTACATGCTGGGCGCCCTGCGCTATGCCGACGCCATCACTACGGTGAGCCCTACCTATGCCAACGAGATCCAGACGCCCGAGTTTGGCGAGGGCCTGGACGGCGTTCTGCGCGAGCGTTCGTACGCGCTGCAGGGCATTTTGAATGGCATCGACGTCGCGGGCTTTGACCCGGCGACCGACAAGCGCATTGCCGCCAACTACACCGTCGAGGACCGTTCTGGCAAGGCCGTGTGCAAGGCCAAGCTGCAGGAAGAGCTGGGGCTCGAGGTTCGCGACGACCGTCCGCTTATGGTCATGGTCACGCGTCTGACGCGCCAGAAGGGCCTAGACCTGGTCATGTACGCGCTCGACCGCATTCTGGCCGGCGGCGTGCAGGTGGCGGTGCTGGGCACCGGCGACCGCGACTACGAGGACGGCCTGCGCTACTTCCAGGACAAGTACCCCGGCACCATGGCGGCGCGCATCGAGTTCGATCCGGCACTGTCGCAGCGCATGTATGCCGCCGCCGACATGTTCCTGATGCCTTCGAAGTTTGAGCCCTGCGGTCTGTCGCAGATCATCGCCATGCGCTACGGCACCCTGCCGATTGTTCGCGAAACCGGTGGTCTGAAGGACACCGTGCAGCCGTACAACGAGTTTACCGGCGAGGGCACGGGCTTCTCGTTTAGCAACTTTAACGGCGACGAGATGGGCGACGCGGTGTTCCGCGCGGCGCGCCTGTTCTGGGATAACCGTGACGCCTGGAACCAGCTGGTCACGCAGGCCATGAGCCAGGACTTTAGCTGGACGCGCTCGGCCGACAAGTATCTGGACCTGTACTTCTTTATGCATCCGGAGATTGAGAGGCCGGCGGCAGTTGTCGACGAGCCTAAAGCTGTTGCTGAGCCGGAGTCCAAGGCCGAGGAGAAGCCGGTTGAAGCTGAGCCCGCAAAGGCCGAGCCTGAGGTGAAGGCTGAGGTTGCTCCTGAGGCAAAGGCTGAGGTCAAGCCCGCTGCAAAGCCCGCAGCTAAGAAGACCACGACCCGCAAGACGACCACTAAGAAGGTTACGACGACCAAGTCTGCCGCGACTAAAACAACGGCTGCCAAGGCAACGACCACGCGCAAGCGCACGACCGCCGCTGCCAAGAAGGCCGCCGAAGCCGAGGCTGCTCCCGAGGTAAAGGCCGAGGTCGCTAAGGCCAAGCCGGCCACCAAGGCTCCGGCAAAGACTGCTGCCAAGAAGACAACGGCAGCCAAGAAGACCACGGCAACGAAGTTGACGACCACGAAGGCCGCCACGACCAAGTCAGCCGCAAAGGCGGCAGCCAAGGTCGAGGAGACGCCTGCAGAGTCCAAGGCGGAGGTAACCGTCGAGACCAAGCCCGCCGCCAAGACCACCACGCGAAAGCGCACGACGACGGCCAAGAAGACCACGGCAAAGACCACGACTCCCAAGGCAGAGACTAAGCCAGCTGCTGCCAAAGAGGAGCCCAAGGCCGAGGTAAAGACTAAGCCGGCGCCGAAGGCCGCTGAGGTCAAGGCCGCACCGAAGGCAGAGACTAAGCCCGAGCCTGCCAAGGAGACCCCGGTCTCCCCCGCCGCTCCGGCAGAGAAAAAGGCCCCGTCCAAGAAGACGTCCGTCCGCAAGGCAACGGCCACCCGCAAGCGCCGCTAGCCCACAGACGATCCAAAACCTAATCAAACCCTATGCAAGGGGCGCTCCAACCGGGCGCCCCTTCTCTGTAGGTAGTTGGTAAAACGATTTTCTAGGACAACCGTTCGCCGATGGTAAACGGATGTTGTTTATACAGCCTATGTACAACAGATATACTTACTTCCTGTGCGTAAAGCCCATGGCCCGCAGGCCGTGATTCTATTGAACTGGACCGTATTATGAGATTGATACACAACAGCCGTCTGCCGCAGTTTCGCATTCCGTTTGGCGCTGTGACCACTGGAACTTCCGTTTCGCTCTCGGTGATTTTGGAGGATGCCGACCCCAACCAGGCAGCGCTTACCCTGCGTACCTGGGTCGATGAAATCGGTGAGTCTCTGTATCCCATGACGCACGAGGGCGACGGTATATTTACCGTAGAGCTTGAGTGCACCGAACCCTGCCTTGTGTGGTACAGCTTTATATGCAATATCGAAGGTCAGCCCGAGGTCCGCCTGGGCGCGCCGCAAGGCCGCACCGGCGGCGAGGGCGTAACCTACGACTACGCCGAGGTTCCGTCCTTCCAGATTACCGTCTACAAGCACCGCGAGAACCGTCCCACTTGGTACGAGCGCGGTATGGTCTACCAGATTTTCCCCGACCGCTATGCCCGCGACGAAAACTGGCGCGAGCGCACGCTTGCCGAGGTCGAAAAACCGCGCAACGGAATCCAGCGCCGCATGGTCGAGGACTGGAACGAACCGCCCGAGTACGAGCGTGCCGAGGACGGCTCCATCAAGACCTGGGATTTTTACGGCGGCTCGCTCAAGGGTATCCAAAATGACCTGCCCCGCATTGCCGAGCTAGGCTTTACGGCCATCTACCTCAACCCAATCTTTGAGGCCTCGAGCAACCACCGCTACGACACGGCCGACTACACCAAGATCGACCCGATCCTGGGCACCGAGCAGGACTTTACCGAGCTGTGCCAGGCAGCCGAGAAGCTGGGCATCTCCATCATCCTGGACGGCGTCTTCAACCACACGGGCGACGATTCGATCTATTTCAACCGCTACGGCAACTATCCCGGCGTGGGCGCTTGGCAGAGCGAGGATTCACCGTGGCGCGATGCGTTTACCTTCCACGAGGACGGCTCGTACGACTGCTGGTGGGGCGTGGGCAACATGCCAGCCATCAACGAGAAGTCCGAGCTTGTGCGCGAGAGGCTCCTGGGCAAGGACGGCGTGATCCGCAAATGGCTGCGCGCCGGTGCCCATGGTTGGCGTCTGGACGTCGCTGACGAGCTTTCCGACGACTTCCTGGCCGAAATCAAAAAGGCCGTGCTCGCCGAGAAGCCCGACGCGCTGCTGCTCGGCGAAGTCTGGGAGGACGCTTCCAACAAGATCAGCTATGGTCACCTGCGTCGCTATCTGCAGGGCTCGGAGCTCGACTCCGCCATGGACTACCCCTTCCGCGACATGGTCATCGGCTTTTTGATGGGCTACAAGAACGCATATCAGGCTGCTGAGGACATCGAGACCCTGCGCGAGAACTACCCGCGCGAGGCACTGGCCTGCGCACTCAATCTGCTTTCGAGCCACGACCGTCCTCGCATTATCTCGGTGCTCGGCGGCGGCCCAGATGAGTCGCAGCTGCCCGAGAGCGAGCGCAGCAAATGGCGCCTGGACGATAACTCGATGGGCCTGGCCAAGAGCCGTTTTTGGTTGGCGACGCTCATGCAGATGACCTTCCCGGGCGTACCCTCAATCTATTACGGCGATGAGTACGGCCTGGAGGGCCTCACCGATCCGGGCAACCGCCGCACCCTGCCGACCAAGGACCAACTCCACGACTTCGACACGCTGGCCATTGTTAAGAACGCGTCTGCCGTGCGCCGCGCGCTGCCCTTTATGGTCGATGGCGAGATCAAGGCCTTTGCTCTCAACGACGAAGTCTTGGCTTACACCCGCACGGGCAAAGACGGCGAGGCCGCGACGGTTATCATCAACCGCAGTCTGCGCAATTCGCACTGCGTGACGATCCCAGCGCTCGGCGAATGTGCAAGCGACGTGATCAGCGGCCACGAATGCGAAATCCACAACGGCACGGTTACGCTCGACCTGTACCCGCTGGGCTCTTCGATCATCTATCACCATGCCGAGAAGCGCCTGCAGGAGCCGCTCGATCACGGCGCGGGCGTCGTGTGCCACATCACCTCGGTGCCGACCGATGACGGCAAGCCTGGCACAATCGGTGCGCCCACGCGTCGCTTTATCGATCACCTAGCCGCCATGGGCATGCGCTACTGGCAGGTCCTGCCCGTCAATCCTACGGACTTTTTCCGCTCCCCTTATGCCGGCCCTTCGGCCTTTGCAGGCAATATCGACCTGCTGCCCGAGAGCCACGAGGAGCTGGCTGCCGACTTCGTCACCTGGAAGGCCCGCGGCGGCGAGGATGCCGACCCGCTGTACACGGCGTTTAAACATCGCAATGCCGATTGGCTCGAGAAGTACTGCGTCTACATGGCCGTTAAGAAGTACTTTGAGGGCGAGTCGCGCCACGATTGGCCGGCGGATGTCGCGCGCTACAACGAGCACCTGATCGATGACAAGCGCTTCCACGACGAGGCCGAGCTGCAGGCGTACATGCAGTATCGCTTTGACCTTGCCTGGTGCGAGCTCATGAACTATGCGCACAAGAAGGGCATCGAGGTCATCGGCGACATTCCCATGTATGTTTCGGATGATTCGGCCGACGCATGGAGCGAGCCCGAAAACTTCTGGCTATCCGACACCGGCAAGGCAATTGAGATTTCAGGCGCGCCGCCCGACAACTTTGCGCCCGAGGGCCAGGTGTGGGGCAACCCCACCTTCCGCTGGGATCACATGAAGGAGAACGGCTATAGCTGGTGGATGGATCGCCTGCGTCGTGCGTTTTCACTCTACGACCGCGTGCGCCTGGACCACTTCCTGGGCTTCCACAGCTACTTTAGCATCCCCGCCGGCAAGGCCTGTGCCGATGGCCGCTGGCTGGCGGGCCCGGGCAAGGACCTGTTCAAGACCGCCTATGACGAGCTTGGTCCGCTTAACTTTATCGCCGAGGACCTCGGCTATTTGACGCCCGGTGTTCGCGCGATGGCTTCGACCTGCGGCTTCCCAGGCATGGACGTACTGGAGTTCAGCGACTACGACGTTCGCTGCGGAATTCATCCCGCACCGGGCAAGATCCTGTATACCTCGACGCACGACACCTCGACGCTCGCCGGCTGGTGCACGCGCTCCTTTGCGGGCGGCGACGAGCCGAGCGGCATTGAACTGGCAAGCGAGCTCATGGGCGATGCCCTAGCAAGCGATGCTCCACTCGTGATGATGCCGCTGCAGGACGTGTTGGGGCTGGGCGACGATGCACGTATGAACGTGCCGGGCGTGGCCACGGGCAACTGGACATGGCAGGCGCAGGAGGCCGACGTTGCGGCAGCCGAGGAGAAAACTGCGAAGCTCCTGCGTAGCACCCATAGATTCTGGGGCGAAGCGTGATAAAACCCCCGATATAGGGTACAGTTACAGACGTTTGAATTTATGCGGGCAGAGTAATCTGCCCGCTTTGTGCTGAAAAGGAAGTATTATGGCGCGCTACGATTACAAGTGCTCGAGCTGCGGCAACGTGTTTGAGGTTGAGCATCCCATGTCCGAGACTCCCGAGGTCGTGTGCCCCAGCTGCGGTGCCCCGGCGGCCAAGACGTTCTCGGCCAGCGGCATTAAATTTGAGGGCAGCGGTTTCTACAACACCGATCAACGAAGCGGCGGCTCCAGTACCAACGCCACCAGTGGCTGCTGCGCCAACTGCCCGCATAGCCACTAGGAACCAAGCAGCCCCGCGACCAAAACCGATCGCGGGGCTATTTCTTTGCTCTATGGGTAGTTAATTAAGCTACCCAGGTTTCCTTGTGAGTTGCGGTGAAATAAGGACTGTTGGCGGGCAGAAGCGGCTTTTCATTCCCTATTTCACCGCAACTTAGTCGTTACTTGTGGACCAGTCTGGCGCAGAAGTGGCCGTCGTAGGAGTCGGCGTTTACCGGCACGCTTTGGAAGAGGCCTCGATCGTTCTGGCGTACGGATACGAGCTTCTTGGCCTGATCGAACTCGGGGAGTTGCAGAATCTGTGCCTCGGAAAGCGGTGCCACGCTAAAGCCGGCACCCTCGGGAGAAGCAAGGAACGCGTCCACCACCTGCGTGTTCTCCTCGTCGAAGACGGAGCACGTCGCATAGATGAGCTCGCCGCCGGCAGCCACGCGCGCGGCGGCTTCCTTGAGCATCGACAGCTGCAGTTTGGGCAGCTCAACCGTCACATCCTTTTCGGTCAGACGCCACGGAATCTCGGGATGACGACGCATGGTTCCGGTGCCCGAGCACGGCGCATCGATAAAGACCGTGTCGAATTTAACCGGCTCGCCAAGCATGGCATCAAACGATGTGAGCACCTCATCAAGCTCGCAGGCATCGCCCGAAACCGTACGAACGCCCTGAATACCCGCCTTGTGAAGGCGCGCGAGATTTAGGTCGCACTTACGGTCATGAAGATCAAGTGCCGTATGCAGACGCTCATAGCCGGCGCGCTTGGCCTGGCACATCATCACATAGGTCTTGGTACCGCGACCGGCGCCAATCTCAAGGCAGCTTCCAGGGCGCGTGGCAGCTGTGGCGATGAGCTGAGCGTTAAGGTCCGAGGCCACCGCGGCAGCACGCTCAAACACACCCGAAGCAACGGTAACCTGGGCATCAACCGGAGCATGGCAGCCCGGGAAGACAGGCGCGACGAGCTGCGAGATATACGGATCGGGCTTAGTCGCAAAGGCGTTCTCATGCAGGGCCAGCGGCGCGGAGGCCAGATTGCCGGCAAAGTTAAGCGCACCCTCGGGCGTGTCAAACGACGCCATAATACGAGCGCACAGCCAACGCGGCAGACCCATCAGGCGCGACAGACGAACCAAGCGTCGCTCAGACTCGTCTACATCGGACGCCGTGGCAAAGTCCTCAACGTTGTCCGCGACCTTATGCAGCACGGCATTGGCCAAACCGGCGGCAGACTTAGCTCCGCTGCGCACCAGCTCAACGCCCTGACTCACCGCAACGCGGCCAGGCGTATGCAGATAGAGCATCTCGAAGGCTGAGATACGAAGTGCCATGCGAACACGCGGCGCAACCTTTTTAGGCTTATCGAGAAACTGATCGAGCAGCTCGTCCAAAATACCCTGCGTAGCGGCCACACCCAGCGCCAAGCGGGCGGCAAAAGCGGAATCGCGCTGGTCAATAGCCTTGGCCGATGCGCGAGTGGACAGCACGTCACGCGCATACATGCCGCGGCGATCGGCCTCCATTAGCACATCGAGCGCAAGTTTGCGCGCGGGAGACAGCTTGCTCATGACAAAACACCCCAGATAAGATCGGCGCCTTGCAGCCCAGCAGCCCAAGCAGAAGCGGCCATGGCACGCTTGCCATCGGGCTTAACCTCGAGCAACTCAACCGGGCCATCGGAAAGACCAAGGTAGACGCGCTTGGCTTGAACGGCAACAGCGCCTTCGCCAAGCGACACATCAGCCGGCTCAGCATCGAGCACGCGAACCGACTTGCCGGCAATCACACAACGAGCGGGAGCGGTGTCGGACGAGGCAAGCACATGACGCACACAATCAAGTGCCGCCATCTGAGGGTCAAGACGCATCTCCTGCTTAGAAATCTTGGCAGCATGGGTAACAAGCGACTCATCCTGTTCAATCCACACGGCGGTGCCATCGGCAAGCGAAGGAAGCGTATCGGCAAGCAGTTTGCCGCCAAGCTCACCAAGCTCCATGGTCAGCGCCTCAACATGCTTACCGGCAACCGAGGTCGAGGCCTGCGCACAATAAGCGCCGGTATCCACGCCATGCCCAATACGCATAATGGAAACGCCGGCAACCTCATCACCAGCGAGAATCGCACGCTGAATGGGAGCAGCCCCACGCCAACGAGGCAGCAAGGACGCATGAACATTCACAATACCAAGCGGCGCCATATGCAGCACGTCATCCGGCAAAATGCAACCATAGGCAGCCACGCAGAAAATGTCAGCCTGGGCAGCCTTAAACGCCTCAACGACCTCAGGCGTCATACGATTAGCCTCAACAACCGGCAACCCCAGCTCAAGCGCTTTAGCCTTAACAGGAGACGGCTCCAGCTTCTTACCACGCCCGCGAACAGCATCAGGACGAGTAACAACAAGCGCAATCTCGTTACCAGCCTCAACAAGCGAAACCAGCGAAGGCACAGCAAAATCAGGCGTACCCATAAACACAATACGCATAAAGAACGTCTCCCCTCAACCAAAGCCGAGACGGCTACAAATAGCGGCGGAAAGCCAAGTCACCAGCCCATCCGCAATAACATTTCAACAAAAACAAATATACCCAAAACCAAAGAAAGAGCCGCATAAAAGCAGCCCTCCCAACAAAGCACCTATCAGCGAAGACGCCCCTCCCTGGCCCGACGGCACCCGGGCGAAACGAAGAGCGACAACGTAGTCCCTAGGATGGGGCCCACACATATCATCCCGCGCGCAGTTTCGCAGCGCAGCGAGAATGTTTGAGCACGGGATGATATGTGTGGGCCCCATCCCAGGGACGGACAATTAACCTATTCGGTCTCGCCCGGTCGAGCGCCGCGGGCCAGGGCGTCCTGGTACTCCTTGACTGCCTTGAGCCTCTGCATGGGCTTCAGTCGCTCGAACATGGTATTGCCGTGCAGGTGATCGATCTCGTGCTGCAAGCACACGCAGAACAGATCACCCGTGGCCTCATAGCGAATAAGGTTGGCATCCAAGTCATACGCCTCGACGACGACATGGTCGGGACGCTCAATCTCGCAGCTAATGCCAGGGATGGAAAGGCAGCCCTCGCTAAAGGGCACCAGATGGTCACTCTGCTCAACAATGACGGGATTAATAAGCACGTACGGATCATAGTCATTCTTGTCGCTGTAGTCGCAGTCGATGGTGACGAGCTGAATAAGCTCGCCAATCTGCGGGGCAGCCAGGCCGCAGCCGCCGTTCTCGAACATCATCTTCTTCATCTTCTCGGCAAGCGCCTCGATCGCCGGGGTGATCTCCTCGATGACGGCGCACTCCTGGCGCAGACGAGGGTCGGGCGACAGTACGATTCCGTTGGCTTCCATGGCCATCCTTTCGGGTTGTTACATCAAATCATAGGCGTCGACGTCAACGCTCACGCTCACGCCACGCACGGAGCCCACCTCTTTGAGGCAGGCGTCGATATCGTCAGAGACATGGTACCCCACGGGCGACTTCACAAGCAGATGGAAGCGGTAACGGTCCTTGGCTCTCTCGATTACACACGAAGCCGGGCCAAGCACCTGCGGTACGGCACTCCCCGCCCGCAAAAAGTCGGGCGCGGCGGCATGCCAGCGGCGCTTAAGAAGCTTTGCAATGCGCCCGATGTAGTCTTGCGCGTCGTCTCGGTTCGCCGACCACACCAAGATGTTGACCAGGCGAACAAACGGCGGGTATAGCGCGTCGCGGCGCTGTTCCAGGTCGTAGTCGGTAAAGATCGAACGGTCATGCTCAGCGACGGCGCGAATGACCGGATCCTCGGGCAGGTAGGTCTGGATGATCACCTCGCCGGGGCGATCGCCGCGACCGGCACGGCCCGCCACCTGTTCCAGCAGGTCGTAGGCGCGCTCCCCTGCGCGAAAGTCGGGCAGCTTGAGGGCGAAGTCGGCATTGACCACGCCCACGAGCGTGACCTCAGGAAAGTCGAGACCCTTTGCGATCATTTGGGTGCCCAGCAACACGGCGCAATCGGCCGCATCGAACTGCTCGAGCAGCTTTTTGTGCGCATCCTTGCCGCGCGTGGAATCGGCATCCATGCGAATAATGGCGACGTCCTCGGGAAGCATCTGGTGCAGTGCGTCCTCGATCTGCTGAGTGCCCAGACCCATTTTTGCCAGATAGCGGCTACCGCATTTGGGACAGTGGCTCGTGGGCGCGGGATACGGCTGCACGCGCCAAGACGAACCGCATGTGTGACACTGCAGCGTGTGCGTGCGTTCGTGGTACGTGAGCGCGGTGGAACAGTGGTTGCAGGTGGGCACGCAGCCGCACTCGCGGCACATCAGGAACGGCGCAAAGCCACGGCGGTTATGCAGCAGTACGGCCTTCTCGCGTCGCTCGACCACACGCTCCAAGCCCTCCATCAAGGGCTTTGAGAACATGGAGCGGCTGCCGTGAGAAAACTCATGGCGCAGGTCGGCAATCCGAACCGTAGGCAGCACGGCGTGTCCCGGGCGCTCGGGCATCTCGACGCGCGTCCAGGTGCCACCGTTATACGTGCCACGGCGGCAGCGGTCGAGGGCCTCGGCAGAAGGCGTGGCGGAACCCAATACGAGCGGACAGCGGTAGCGTCGCGCTATCTCGGCCGCCACCTCGCGCGCATGGTAGCGCGGGCTAGAACCCTGCTTGTAACTGGTCTCGTGTTCCTCGTCGATGATGATGAGGCCCAGGTCGCTGAGCGGGCAAAAGAGCGCCGAGCGGGCACCCACGACCACACGCGCGGCACCGCTGGCAACCATGTCCCACTGGTCCAGGCGCTCGCCGGCCGAAAGGCGCGAATGGAACACGGCGACCGTCTCGCCAAAGCGCGAGCGGAAGCGGCCGACGGTTTGGGCCGTCAGCGAGATCTCGGGAACCAACACGCAGGCCGAACGGCCGGCCGCGAGCACGCGCTCAATCGCCGAAAGGTAAACCTCGGTTTTGCCGGAGCCGGTGACGCCGTCGACAAGGACCACGTCTCCGTGGGCGTCAAGACGGGCGCGCTCAATCTGCGCGAGCGCCTTCTGTTGGCCCTTGGTGAGCGCGACCGGCGCCTTGCCGCTTGCCGAGGACAGCGTGGTCTGCTCGCTGCAGCCACGCCACGCACGGCGCTCCTCCACCACCACGACACCGCGCTTTTCGAGCGCCTTGATGGTCGCCGACATGCTGTTATAGAGCAGGTTGAGGTCGCGCGTCGTGACCGGCCCGCACTGGAGCGCCTCGATGAGCTGACGCTGACGGACCGCGGTCTTGGGCGGCGTATAGTCGAAACCCTCGGGCGTAAGCATGACCCAGCGGTTTTGAATAGGTATGACGGCGGGACGCTCAACCGACCATGCACCGTCATCGCCCTTGACCACGCGCGGGCTTCCGCCCGGGGGCAAGAACAGGCGCAGGCACTCGGAAAGCGTCGCGACGTACTCGCGGCTCATCCAGCGCGCGATGCGGGCGGCCTCGGCGGTAAAGAGCGGTTTGCTGAGGATAGCCTCGATGGCTTTAATGCGCACGGGGTCGAGGGCGTTGTTACCCTGCAGATCGCCCAGCTCAGGCGCAATGTCGACGATATAGCCCGCGGCCGAACGGTTACCAAAGTGGACCAGGACCGTGGATCCGATCTGCACCTCATTGGCAAGGGGTTGAGGAATGCCATAGGCAAACGGCTCGGACAGCGCACGCGTCGGGATGTCGAGGACCACGCTCGCATAGGCAGCGATGGGCTCAGGTGCAGGCTCGGGCTTGGCTGGGGCAGCAGCGGATGCCGATGCCACCGTAGTCTCCTCCGGTTCCGGCGAACCAAACAGCGAAAGTTGCTCGGCCATGACCCCAGCACCTCCTATCCCATACGTCTACAGAAACAAGAGCCCCGCTCGGGTGAACGGGGCTCGGATACAAACGTTTGCGCAGCGATTACAGTGCCATCGTGCGGGCGCGGTCGATGCGCGCCAGGCAGTCGTCGCGACCGACGAGCGCCATGGTCTCGCCCAGCGGGGGGCTCACCATGTTGCCGCAGACGGCGACGCGCACGGCCTGGAACACCACGCGCTTCTTAAGGTCCATCTGCTCGGGAAGCGGCTCAAGCGCGGCGTCGATGTTGGCAGCCGTCCACTCGTCCACGCCCTCGAGCGCGGCCTTGGCGGCGTCCAGAATGGCACCCATGCCCTCCTTGGCCAGGCCCTTGTTGACGGATTTCTCGTCATACTCGAGCGTCTCGGCCGTAGCGAAGATGGGAGCGGCGACGGTCACGGCGTCGGCCGGCATCTTGGTGCGCGGCTTGACGATGGCGGCAAGCGCGTCGATCCAGTCCTCGCCGTACTCGACATTACCCTCGATGAGACCCGCCTCGTGCAGCTCGGGGACCATGATCTCGTCGGCAAACTGAGCATCGGACATGCCGTTGATGTACTCGGCGTTGACCCAGTCGAGCTTCTTGGGGTCAAAGGTCGCAGGATTCTTGGAGATGCGGTCAAGCGAGAACTTGCTGGCCAGGACATCGCGCGGGATGATCGTGGTCTCGCCGTCGAGCGACCAGCCGAGCAGCGCCAAGTAGTTGACGAAGGCGTCGGACAGGTAGCCGGCGTCGCGGTACTCCTCCACCGAGGTGGCGCCGTGGCGCTTGGAGAGCTTCTTGCCGTCGGCACCCAAGATCATGGAGATGTGGGCGAACGTAGGCACGGGCGCGCCGAGGGCCTCGTAGACCATGACCTGACGCGGGGTGTTGGACAGGTGGTCGTCGCCGCGGATGACATGGGTAATCTTCATCATGGCGTCGTCGACGACGGTCGCGAAGTTGTACGTGGGCGTGCCATCGGAGCGGAAGATGACAAAGTCGTCGAGCTCCTTGGCGTCGAAGGTCACCTCGCCGTGGACAGCGTCGTGGATGACGACGTCGCCGCGGTCCTCGGGCACCTTGATACGCAGGACGTAGGACTCGCCGGCCTCGATGCGGCGGCGGGCCTCCTCGGGATCAAGATCGCGGCAACGGCGCTGATAGCCCTGGAAGGGGTCCTTGCGCTCCTGCGCGGCCTTGCGGTCGGCGTCGAGCTGCTCCTTGGTGCAGAAGCAGGGATAGGCCTTGCCCTCGTCCCAAAGCTTCTGGGCGGCCTGCTTGTACAGGTCCAGGCGCTCGGTCTGGGCGTAGGGGCCAAAGTCGCCGCCCACCTCGGGACCCTCGTCCCAGTCCAGGCCCAGCCAACGCATGGCGCGCAGGATGATCTGCGTGTTCTCGTCGGTGGAGCGGGTGGGGTCGGTGTCGTCGATGCGCAGGATGAACGTGCCGCCGTTTGCGCGGGCGAAAGCCCAGTTATAGATAGCGGTGCGGGCGCCGCCGATGTGCAGCTTGCCCGTCGGTGAGGGTGCAAAGCGGACGCGAACGTCTGATGCCATGGAAATCTCCTCGATTGCAGGATGGATGTCTAACCGCATCAGTATAAAGCATCAAAGCAACCTCCGCACAAAGGGCACCGACCTACTCATTGGGGACAGACTTAAATGACCAGCCTTACCTAAGTGCCGACAGGTTGCCCAAAGACTGGTCATTTAAGTCTGTCCCCAATGAGTAGGTGCGGAAAGGGTGTGAATGTTTGATTTACGCGCTATGATGTGCCCTTGCATAGAGAGCCCGGCGGAATGGTAACGGTCGCTGGGACACGTTTTTGAAAGGACAATCATGTCAGAAGAACTTCGTTCCATCCCGCCCCAACACGGGTCTTTTGTTTTTACGTCGGAGTCGGTGACCGAAGGTCATCCCGATAAGATCGCCGACCAGATCAGCGACGCCGTCCTCGACGCAATCCTCGCCAAAGAAATAGAGCTGCAGGAGCAGGGCTACATCGCCCCCAACGGCGTGCCCGCCAACGTGGAGAACGTCCGCTGCGCCTGCGAGACCCTCGTGACCACCGGCACCGTCATCGTCGCCGGCGAGATTCGCACCCAGGCCTACGTCGACGTACAGGAAATCGCCCGCGGCGTTATCCGCCGCATTGGCTACAACCGCGCCAAGTTCGGTTTTGACTGCGACACCTGCGGCGTTATGAGCCTCATCCACGAGCAGTCGCCCGATATCGCCCAGGGCGTCGACGAGTCCTTCGAGACCCAGACCGGCGCGACCACCGACCCGATCGACCTGATCGGTGCCGGCGACCAGGGCATGATGTTCGGTTATGCCTCCAACGAGACCAAGACCCTCATGCCCATGCCGCACTACCTGGCAAGCCGCCTGGCCGAGCGCCTGGCCGCCGTGCGTCACGACGGTACCCTCGCCTATCTGCGTCCCGACGGCAAGACCCAGGTCACCGTTCGCTACGAAGACGGCAAGCCCGTCGAGGTAACGACCATCGTCATCTCCACGCAGCACGCCGCCGAGATCGAGGACATGGGCAAGATCAAGGCCGACCTCATCGAGCACGTCATCACCCCGGTCATGGCCGCTGAGAACATGCCGTGGGACAACGCGGACATCTACGTGAACCCCACCGGTCGCTTTGTCGTGGGCGGCCCCATGGGCGACACGGGCCTCACCGGCCGCAAGATCATCGTCGATACCTACGGCGGCTACGGCCGTCACGGCGGCGGCGCCTTTAGCGGCAAGGACTGCACCAAGGTTGACCGCTCCGCCGCGTATGCCGCGCGTTGGGTCGCCAAGAACGTGGTCGCCGCCGGTCTGGCCGACCGCTGCGAAGTCGAGCTTGCCTACGCCATCGGCGTTTCCAAGCCCCTCTCAATCATGGTCGACACCTTCGGTACCGCACATATTGCCGAGGACAAGATCGTTGAAGCCGTAGAGAAGACCTTCGACCTGCGCCCGGGCGCAATCATCCGCGACCTAGACCTGCGCCGCCCCATCTACGAAAAGACGGCAGCCTACGGTCACTTCGGCCGAGAAGACGCCGACTTCACCTGGGAGAAGACCGACCGAGTCGAAGAACTCAAGGCAGCCTGCGGCCTGTAAGCTAACTCGAAAAGCTACAGCCAAAAACAACGAACCAAAAGAAGTACCGGCCCCAACCGGTACTTCTTTTTTATTTAAACGGTGGTGAAGATGCTTCGATATGAGCCTACGCTGCGTCACCAGCTAATGAATTTTGCAGCACACGCGCCTCTACCATGTATCCTTAGTTCCGAGGGCTTTGGTATTTGGTCGGTCGCGAGTTCCGCACGAGCCGGAGGCCACTTAATGTGGCCTCCGTGCGAGCCAGGACTGTAGAGCAGGCGACCAAATACCAAAGTCCTCGGAACGACGGGATAGAACAGGAGCACCCATGGCAGGTAAGCCGCAAACACTAGCTACGACCTCGGCATTCGAGATCTTGGGCCCCGTCATGGTCGGCCCCAGCTCATCACACACCGCCGGCGCCCTGCGCTGCGCCCAAGTTGCCGCCAGCCTGCTGGAAGGCCGCATCACCAAAGTCACCTTTGGCCTGTGGAACTCCTTCGCCCACACCTACCGCGGCCACGGCACCGATCGTGCGCTCGTCGCGGGCATCCTGGGCCTCGACACCGATGACGAGAACATCAAGCAGGCCTTCGACCTCGCACGCGAGCAGGGCCTCGAATATCATTTTGACATCAAGGGCGACGACGCGTCCATCCATCCCAACACCGTCGACATCGACATGGTCGATGACACGGGCGCCACGGCACAGGTCCGCGGCGAGAGCCTGGGCGGCGGCAAGATGCGCATCAGCCGCATTAACGGCGTCGGCGTCGACATCTCGGGCATGTATTCCACGCTCTTCGCGGCACACAAGGACGTCCCCGGTGTACTCGCCGCGCTCACCAACCTGCTCGCCTACGCCAACGTAAACATCGCCTTCTGCCGCACCTACCGCACCGAGGTGGGCGGTCAGGCCTACTCCGTCTTTGAGACCGACGGCGCGCCCGACGACACCGTCGTCCCCATGCTGCGCAAGCTCGACAATGTCGATTACGCAACGTTTATCGAGCTCCCCGGTTCTGCCTCGTCGCTCTCCCCCGGCGTCTCGGCCAAGGAAATCTTCGACGACGGCGAGCAGCTGCTCGATGCGTGCGAGGAACTGGGGCTCAGCATTGGCGCCGTCATGGCCGTTCGCGAGGCGCGTCTGACCGGCGAGGCCCACGCCGTCGCTGCTATGCGCCGCGTGCTCGACGTCATGCGCGAGGAGACCACGGCCCCCATCGCCAATCCGCAACGCTCGCTCGGCGGGCTTATCGGCGGCGAGGCCAAGCTTGTCGAAGCCACCGGCCGCAACGATTTGAGTGCAAGCCTGATGGGCCCCGTTCAGACCGACGCCGTGGCCCGCGCGATGGCCGTGCTTGAGCGCTCCGCCACGATGGGAGTGATCGTCGCCGCCCCCACGGCAGGCTCCGCGGGTGTCGTGCCCGGCTGCGTGTTGGCGCTCGCCGATCGCCTGCAGCTCGACGACGAGCAAGTCATGGACGCGCTCTACTGCGCAGCCGCCATCGGCCTCAACCTCACCACAAGCGCCTGCGTTGCCGGCGCCGAGGGCGGCTGCCAAGCCGAGGTGGGAAGCGCCGCTGCCATGGCAGCCGCCGCGCTGGTGCAGATGCTCGGCGGCACGCCCGAGCAGGCGCTCGACGCCAGTTCCATCGCGCTGAGTAACCTGCTGGGCCTCGTTTGTGACCCCGTCGGTGGCCTCGTGGAGGTGCCCTGCCAAAACCGCAACGCCATTGGCGTGGCAGCGGCCTTTAGCTCGGCACAACTCGCCCTCGCAGGCATTAAGAGCTTGGTGCCGTTTGACCAGATGGCACATGTCATGCTTTCGGTGGGCCACGCGTTGCCGGCCACGCTGCGCGAGACGGCAAAGGGCGGCATCGCGCAGGCTCCGGCCGCACTTTCGGCCTGTGCAAAATGCGGTGTGTGCGGATAGCGGCAAAGAACGACTCAAAGGTGGGACAAATGTCCCACCTCTTTTGAATGCCACCGTTTCCGTACCACAAACAGCAGGGCAATCGCTATAATGCAAGCCCAGTAAAAACACGATGAACCGCAAGGCGAAAATCGAAGGATATGCATACGATGTCGCAAAACGATCGAACTCAACTGATTCCCGATCCGCAGCAGCCGAGCAGGCACGCCGGCGGCGTTCAGTCGCCGCGCCCTATCGCGCCGAGCCACAGCCACGGTCAGCAGCGTGGTGCGGCAAACGCTTCTCAACGCCCGAACCAACAGCGACAGCAGCGTCAACAACGTCAGCAGCGCCAGGTAAACGGCAATGCGCCCAAGCAGCCCCACACGCACGCTCGAGGCGATCGTGGCCCCGCGCGCAAGTCCGCCGGCAACAATAAGTCGGGCAAAAAGACGACGCTCTTTGTCGTCCTGGGTCTTATCGTCATTGTATATATCGTAGGCATCGTAGCGTTTTCGCAGCTAGCCTACCCCAACACCACCATTGCCGGCGTCGACGTCTCGTTCTCCAACGCTTCGTCCGCCGCCACCAAGGTCAACTCGGCATGGAAGCACTATAAGCTCGCCGTGACAGGCGATGACTTTAGCTGGACCTATCAGCCCGAGTCCGATGAACCCATCGTCGATGGCGAAGCTGCCGCAAAAGAGATCATCAACCACAACGAAGCCTTTATTTGGCCGGTCCGCCTTGTGGAATCCTTAAGCGGCAAGACCAAAACAACCGCTACCTCCAACGAAGTCGATCTTGATCAAGACGTCGACCTGTCCATGCTCTCCGACACCTTTGACCAAAAGAAGTTTGAGAAGGATCTGGGCGCCGCCATCAACGAGTTTAACGAGGGCCGTTCGGGCACGTTCGAGGCCAATAGCTCCTATGACGAGCAGGCCGGCAAGTTTACCGTCGAGAAGGCGCGCTCCAACGAAAAACTCAACCGCGAGCATGTCATTAAGTATGCCGAGCTCGAGCTTGCCTCGCTGGCCGAGTCCGTAGATCTTTCCAAGCTCGGCAACGATGCCTATGAGCCACTCAATGGAACGCTGACCGATGATCAGATTCAGGCCGCATGCGATGCCGCCAACAACTTCCTGGGCGTCAACGTGACCCTCAAGCTCAACGGCGAGGATGCCGGCAAAGTTGATGGCAGCTCCGTATTGCAGTGGATCAGCTTTGCCGATCCGGCCAACCCCACGCTCGATACTTCGCAGATCAGTAGCTGGGCAGCCGAGCTCGCCAACGGCTTTAATACCGTGGGCTCCACTCGCTGGTGGACGCGCGCCGATGGCAAGCAGTGCGCCGTCGAAGGCGGCGACTTTGGTTGGTCCATCGACAGCAGCTCGCTCGCCAAGCAGGTCGAGGACGCCATTAGCAACAAGCAGACCGGCGAAATCGAGATCAAGTACTCCCAGAAGGCCGACACCTTTACCGCAAAGGGAGAGCCCGACTGGAAGGCATACATCGACGTCGACCTGTTCGAGCAGCACGCGCGCTACTATGACGAGAACGGTAATATCGTTTGGGAGGCCAACTTTATTTCCGGCAAACCGGGCGAAGACGCCACCCCCGAAGGCGTGTGGCAGATCAACAGCAACGACGGCGGCAGTACCCTGATCGGAGCCAAGGACCCCGAGACCGGTAAGCCCAAATACGAAAGCCCGGTGAGCTACTGGATGCCGTTCGAGGGCAATATGATCGGCTTCCACGATGCCACCTGGCAAAACGACAAGAGCTTCGATAATGCCGAGTCGTACAAGTGGTGCGGCAGCCACGGTTGCATCAACCTGCGCCTGGCAGACGCCAAGGCACTTCACGACTGCATCAAAGTCGGCCTGTGCGTGGTTGTCCACTCGTAGTGCAACGCGCGCATTCCTACAACGTGGAACCGCTGCGACCAATCTAACAGTTCCGAAAGAAACCGTCCTATGCGCCCGCCCCAACCGGTGGGCGCATATAATTATCGAGGTTCTTTCTATAAAGGAGACGCTATGCCGAATGTCCCCACCATCACCCCGGGCGCGGATGATACCGAGCGCACGCCCGAAGATGCCACCGAAACGATTCCTCTGATTACAAACGCGCACACCGACAAGCAGAGCGGACGCACGAACGATACGGTCGAGATTTCCGATGAAGAGGCATATGCCAAGCTCAAGGCAAAACGCGCCGAACGTCGACGCAAAAAGCTGATTCGACGCGGTATTGCCGCCGGCGTCGTAGGTGCCATCGCGCTCATTGCCATTGTCGCTACCCTAGTTCTCAATGCGCAGCCACAGGGAGCTAGCGGGCCTGTGACCGACATGGTGACCGAGGGCACGTTTACCACAACGGTCGAGGCGAAAGGCCAGCTCAAACCCATTTCGTCCTCAGTGGTCTCCCCTTCTGTCGACGGCACGGTCGATTCGATCAACGTGCAGGCAGGCCAATCCGTCAGCGAGGGCGACGTGCTTATGACCATTAAAAACGACGAGCTCGATCGCAACGTTGCCGAGGCGCAGCGTGCAGTTGCAGCCGCCCAGGAAGACCTCACCAACGCGCAGAAAGCCGCCGCTGTCGCGCAGGCCACCCCAACGACGGACGTCGATGGAGCTTCCGCAGCGGCTGGCGTCTCTGACGCATCAGCGGACACGAACGCCGTATCGGCCGCGCAGCGCAGCCTCGCTTCAGCCCAGGCAAACCTAGACCAGGCGAACGCCAAGGCCGCCAGTCGCACGGTCACGGCCCTGAGCTCGGGTAGCATCGTGGAGCTTAACGCCAAGGTGGGCGCCACGGTAACAGGCGGCATGATCATGGGCGAAAGCGATACGAGCGGCGGCAAGCAGTGCATGCAGATCGCCGACCTATCCAAGATGAAGGTGACCGTGCAGGTGGGCGAAAAGGACATCGCCAAGATCGCCGTTGGGCAGAGCGCCAACGTCACGTATCCCGCGTTTCCCGATATCGTGAGCCAGGGAACCGTCACGGCTATCGCGTCGGTGGCAAACTCCGACGCCGCCAACGGCGGCGGCAGCGTGACCTTTAACGTCGACATCCTCATCGAGGCGCCCGACGCGCGCCTGAAGCCGGGCATGACGGCCGAGGTCTCGGTGGTGACCGAGCAGCTCGACGACGTGGTGATGGTGCCGACGATGGCGCTCATGACCGAAGACGGCGAACACTATTACGTCAACGTGGCAACCGATGACGAGGGCAAGCAAACCCGCCGCGTCAAGGTGACCGTCGTGACGCAAAACGACAACGAAACCGTAGTCGGCAAGACACAGGTCAAGCGCGACGACCAGGGCAACGAGATCAACCCCAACGTGCCGGTTACCAAGCTGCGCGATGGTGACGCCCTCGTCATGGACACCGGAGCGGACGCAACGGCTGACGGCGGCTACAGCGCGGATTCGGGCAGTATGTCTGCCGATGAGGACATGTAATGCGTCCCGTTATCGACATCCGCAACGTGCACCGCATCTTTGAGAGCGAGGCAGGTTGCGCCCACATCCTGCACAACGTGAGCCTGGCGGTAAATCCCGGCGAATTCGTCGCTATCACTGGCCCCTCGGGTTCGGGCAAATCAACGCTCATGAACATCCTAGGCTGCCTGGATAAGCCGACGGCAGGCGACTATTACCTGCAAGGGGTCAACGTGGCCGAGCTCGATGATGACGAGCTCACCGAAGTTCGCGCCCTGAGCATTGGCTTTGTCTTTCAGAGCTTCAACCTGCTGCCGCGCCTGTCGGTTATCGAAAACGTCATGCTGCCGCTGGCCTACACCAATGTGCCCCGTAGCCAGCGCGAACTGCGCGCCGTGCACGCGCTGCAGGCTGTCACGCTGCCCGTTGACCACTGGGACCACCGCATATCCGAGCTCTCGGGCGGCCAGATGCAGCGTGTCGCCATCGCACGCGCCCTCGTCAATGACCCGCCCATCATTCTGGCCGACGAGCCGACGGGAAACCTGGACTCCGCCACTGGAGCGCTTGTGATGGAGACCTTCCATAAGCTCCAGAAGCGCGGCAAAACCATCGTTCTTATCACACACGACCCCGGCATCGCCGCCGAGGCCGACCGTGCCGTGACCATCCGCGACGGTCGCATTCACGACGGCGCGTATATTCCACATGCACCGCGGACCCTGCGCAGCGCCGTAGATAGCCTGCCCATGATTTCCGCCTCCGCCAACCCGCCGAAAGGAGTGGTGGCATGAGCGCCCGCGATCTCATCCAGGAAGCCCTTCACTCGCTCGAGGCCAACAAGGGGCGCAGCCTGCTCACCATCCTGGGCATTGTCATCGGCATCGCCTCGGTTATTGCCATGACTTCGCTCATCGGCGGCATCCAAAACAGCTTGGTCAACAGCCTGGGCCTCAACGCAGCTCGTATGGTTCAGATCTATTCGTCCCAAGAACTTACCGAGTCGGACATCGAGAAGCTTCAAAAACTGGTGCCGGAGATAGAGCAGATCGGCATTGTCGACAGCGCGTATACCGAGTACAAGACCGGCGATAAAAGCTATACCGTCATGGCACAGGGTGTCGATAGCGACATGCTCGATGCCGTGGGGGCCAGCAAGCTCGTTGCGGGGCGCACCTATTCCCAGGCCGAGTCTCAATCAGGCTCACGCGTGGCGCTCATCAGCCGCGGCGGCGCCGATCAGCTTTACGGCAACGAACAGGATGCGCTGGGGAAAACTATCAAGGTGTCCAACGGCGAGGTGCAGATTGTAGGCGTGATAGATGGCGGCAGCGACTCAATGGGCTCGCTCACGCTGTATATGCCACGCGAAACCATCTCCGGGCTGTTTGGCGACGAGAATCCTTCATTCCCCAGCGTGACGGCACTTGCCGCCGAGGGCACGGACATGGATGAACTCTGCAAGACCATCGAGTCCAAGGTGCGCGCGATGAAGGGCATCGCGGAGGATGATGAGTACGACAGCGTATCGGCGACCTCCATGAAAAGCGCCATCGATGCGCTCAACTCCTTTATGGGCGCGTTCTCGCTCATCATGGGTGCTGTCGCCAGCATCTCGCTGCTTATCGGCGGTATCGGCATTATGAACATGATGCTCACCAACGTGACTGAGCGCATCCGCGAGATCGGCATCCGCCGCGCTCTGGGCGCCAGTCGTCGCGATATCACCGCCCAATTTTTGGCCGAGTCCTCGGCGCTGTGCGTCACCGGCGGACTGTTGGATGTCCTGATTGGCTATCTGCTGGCCTGGGGACTCACGTTCTTTGCCGCAAGCTCGGGCATCATGAGCAAGTTTGGAGCCACCGGGACGATCACGCCAAGCTTCTCCATTACGACAGTGTTGATCGCGTTTGCCGTATCGGTCGGCATCGGCGTAATCTTTGGCTTCTACCCCGCTCGCCGCGCAGCAAAGCTCGACCCCGTCGAGTGCCTACGCTACCAGTAAGCCAACACCAACAAGTTGCGGTGAATTAGGGACTGAATATGCTATCTAGCAGCAAAAACAGACACTATTTCACCGCAACTTATTGAAGGGCTACTTGCGCCAGTTCCGGGCGTCGTCCTCGAACTTTTGGCGGATGACGGGCTTGTACGGGTCGAGCTTGCTCGGGGCGCTCCTCCTCGCGGGCGGAAGGGCGCGCAGGCGCGGCGAGCGCCTAGCGCGCGAACTCGCGTAAAAGCGCGTCTTCCACTTCCCGAAGCGAAAGGGCCCCGCCTCCCTCGGCGGGACGGGTGACCACGATGCAGCGCGCTCCCGCGTCGCGCGCAGCAGCGAGCTTCACGGCCGTGCCGCCTACGGTTCCCGAGTCCTTGGTCACAAGCCACTGGGCGCCCACCTGCCGAAGCATCGCCTCGTTGAGCTCGCGGGTGAAGGGCCCCTGCATGCCGATGACGTGCGACGGCGAAAACCCCGCGTCGATGCACTTCGTTATAGCACCGGGCAGCGGGAGCACACGCACGAAGAAGCGCTCCGCGAAATCGGCGACACGCGTGTAGGGAGCAAGCTCCTTGCTCCCCGTCGTGAGAAGCGCGCGACCCGGGTTCTCGGAGAGAAAGCGCGCCGCGCAGGCGATCGACGCGACCGGCACGACGCCTTTGGGCAGCACCTCGGCCGGGCGCGCAAGGCGCAGGCATCGTGCACCCACGGCGAGCGAAGCGGCCCGAATGTTGCCGCTTGCGAGCGTAGCGAAGGGGTGCGTGGCATCGACGACGATGCGCGCGCCGGAAAGCTCGCGCTCCATGTCGGCCTCGTCGAGCCTGCCCGCCTGCACCTCGATGCCCGGAAGCTCGCCCAAAAGCTCGCCTCCGTACTCGGTTGCCGCGTAGGCACGGGCGGGGATGCCCGCCCCGCTCGCCCATTCGCACAGAAGGCGGCCCTCAGTGGTGCCGGCGAAGATGCGCAGCGCCGACGCGGATGCGGGGGCCGTCACTTCGGGCCGCCCGTGCGCGTGATCTGGTAGAGCAGCGCGTTCATAATGGCGGCCGCCACGGTCGAGCCGCCCTTGCGACCCCTCGCGACGATGGCCGGCACGCGTCGCGCGAGTAGCTCCTCTTTCGCCTCGACCACGTTCACAAACCCGACCGGCACCCCAACGACGAGCGCGGGCGCGATCTTCCCCGCGTCCATGAGCTCGGCGAGGCGCAGAAGTGCTGTGGGAGCGTTGCCGACGGCCACGATAAGCGGACCCTCGATGCCGCAAGCTTTGTCCATGCTCGCAACGGCGCGAGTCGTGCCCGCAGCGCGCGCGGCCGCGGCGACATCAGGGTCGGCCATGTAGCACACGGCCTTGCAGCCGAGCTTCGCGAGCGCGGGCTTGCTTATGCCTGCGAGCGCCATGTTCGTATCGGTAAGCACCGTAGCCCCTGCGCGCAGTGCGTCGAGCGCACAGTGCGCGGCGTCATGGGTGAACACGAGGGAATCGGCGTACGAGAAGTCGGCAGTGGTGTGGATGACGCGCTTCACGACGGGCTCTTCGAGCGGCGGGAACGTGCGGCCGCCGAGCTCTTCGGTGATGATTTCAAAGCTGCGCCGCTCGATGTCGCCGGGCGCCATCTCCTTGGAATCCATCTAGTACTCCACTCCTTCCCTTGCACATATCCCCTGCTCGTAGGGGTGTTTCTCGCACCGCATCTCGGTTATGTAGTCGGCCTTCTCCACGATCTTGCGGGAAGGCGCGCGCCCGGTGAGCGCTACTTCGACGCCGCGCGCGGACATATCGAGCGCGCGGTCCACGAGCGCCTCGTCGACAAGCCCCTTCGAAAGCGCGTCGAGCGCCTCGTCGAGCACGAGCAGCCCCTCCTGCGCGCCCTCGAGCTCGGCGAGCGCGGAAGCGAGGTTCCCATCGTGCAACTCGCGCGTCGCGGCAAGTTCTTCCGACGTCATGGACCAGGTAAACTTGTCCGACGCCTTCCCCGCGAACACGGGCACGCCGAAATGCTCGGCGAGCAGGCGCGCCTCCCCGCTTTCGCCGTCTTTCAGGAACTGCACAACGACGACGCGGCGGCCTGCGGCGAGCATGCGAAGGGCGAGCCCCATCGCCGCCGTGGTCTTGCCTTTGCCGTCGCCATGATACACGTGGATCATACGCCCTCCTCGATAATGCGGTAGACATACTCCATGTCGAGCGCCCCGCGCACGGAGTCGGCCAGGCGGTCGAACTCGCGCGCACGGTGATCGGCCGCGGACACCGCGCCCTCAGCACCCACGACGCTCTCGGGCAGGCCGCGCATGCGCGCGAGCGAGCGCGCGAGGGCGAGTGCCACCCCCGGTTCGTCGAACAGGCCGTGGAGATAGGTTCCGAACACGTTTCCGCAGGCCGCGCCTTCTGGTTTGCCGCCAATCGTGCCCGCAGGGGCGCAGGAGACGGTCGTTTCGCCGTCGTGAATCTCGTACCCGCGCGCCGTCATGCCGTTCCACACCGAGAACGCGCCTTGGGCGCCCGTGATGCGCAGCTCCGACTGGGCGAGGCGCTTTTCCTCCTTGAACACCGTACTTGCAGGGATGAGCCCGAGCCCGCGCGCGGTGCCAGCGCCTTCCCTGCCGTGCGGGTCGGAAAGCTCGTCTCCCAAAAGCTGGTAGCCTCCGCATATGCCGAGCACCGGCGTGCCCGCGCCCGAAAGCGCGCGTACACAGGCTCCGATGCCGCTAGCCGCAAGCCAGCGCGCGTCGTCGACCGTGGACTTCGAGCCGGGAAGCACCACCAGGTCGGGTCGGCCCAGATCGGTCGTCGAGGAAACGTAGCGCACGCCCATGCCGGGCACGCGCGAAAGCGGGTCGAAGTCGGTGAAGTTCGACAGATGCGGAAGGCGCACGACGGCGACGTCGATGACGCCGCGCGCCTCGCGGGCAGATAGGCGCGGCGCGAGCGAGTCCTCGTCGTCCAGGTCGAGCGTAAGATACGGCACGACCCCCACGACGGGAACCCCGCACATCTTCTCGAGCGGGGCCAAACCCGGGCGCAGGATTTCCACATCGCCGCGGAACTTGTTTACCACAAGCCCCCGCAAAAGCGCACGATCCTCGGGCGCAAAGAGCGCGACCGTGCCGTAGAGCTGGGCAAACACCCCGCCTGGGTCGATGTCGCCCGCGAGCAGCACGGGGGAGGACACGGCGCGCGCGAGCCCCATGTTGACGATGTCGTTTTCGGCAAGGTTGATTTCGACGGGGCTGCCGGCGCCCTCGATGACGATGACGTCGTTTTCCTCCGTGAGCGAATCGAACGCCTCCAAAATCTGCGGCATGAGCGCCTTCTTTCGCGCGAAGTAGTCCCTCGCAGCGAAGGCTCCCTGCGCCTTGCCGGCCACGATGAGCTGGCTTCGGTGGTCGCTTTCGGGCTTGAGCAGGATGGGGTTCATGCGCACGTCGGGCGCGATGCCGCACGCCTCGGCCTGCATGATCTGGGCACGCCCCATCTCGAGCCCGTCGGCCGTGACACCGCTGTTGAGCGCCATGTTCTGGCTCTTGAAGGGAGCCACGCGCAGGCCGTCCTGCGAAAGCACGCGGCACAGCCCCGCCGCAAGCAGGCTCTTCCCCGCGTTCGACATGGTGCCCTGGATCATGATGGGCTTCGCCCTACCCACGGGTATCGACCTCCTTCGCAGAGCCTCGGCCATCCGAGCCCGCCATAGCGCCGCTGCAAGAAACGCCGCCCCGTTCGTCGGGTTCGCCTTCGCCTGATGCGCCTTCCGCCCGAAGCGCGCGGCTGAACGCCATCGCAAGCCGGGCATTCTCCTTGCGCGTGCGCACCGCGACGCGGCACCAGAAACGGGACAGTACCGAAAACGAGTCGCACGTGCGGACCAAAACCCCCTGTTTATATAGGCGCTCGGGGATGTCTTTCGCCGGCGTGCGGACTAAAAGGAAGTTCGCATCCGACGGCACGACGGAAAGCCCGAGCGAGGAGAGCTCGTGGAAAAGCCACGCTCGCTCGCCCGCCAATACATCGCGCGTGCGCGAGACGTATTCGACGTCTTCCAGGGCGGCGATGCCCGCGGCCTCGGCGACCGACGAGACGGGCCATGCCTGCCCCGCCCGGCGAATCCCCTCGATGAGTTGGGCGTTTCCGCTGATCAGATATCCCAACCGCAACCCCGCCATTCCGTAGAGCTTGGTGAACGCGGAGAGCACGGCCACATGGCGCGAACACGCGGCGCGTGCGGCCACGCTCCTTTCGCGGGCGTCGGGCGCAAATCCGAGGAAGCACTCGTCCATGACGAGCAGCGCGCCCACCTGCTCGCAGCGGCAAGCCGCGGCATCGATCACGCTGGGGTCGACGAGGCGCCCCGTCGGGTTGTTCGGATTGCAGAGGTACGCCACGTCTCCCGGCCCCTCAATCGCGCGGGCGAAGGAGGCGGGCACGTCGAAGTCGTCCGCTTCGGAGAGCGGGAACTCCTGCACGCATGCGCCGTAGTACGATGCCGCCTCCGCATATTCAGAGAACGTCGGCGCGCACACGACGATGCGTTTCGGGCGCACCGCCGCAGCGAGCCGCCAGATGATGTCGGACGCGCCCGCGCCGCAGACGATAGTATCTTCGGGAATGGCCCGGGCGCGCGCTAGGGCGCGAACGAGGGCGCGGCTTTCCCTATCGGGGTATGCGTCGATTCGAGAAAGCGCCTTGCAAGCTGCGGCGACAGCGCGCGGCGATGGGCCTGCCGGATTCACGTTCACCGAGAAGTCGATGAGGTCGGAGGCGCCCCCTTCGCAACCGATGCCGAGCGATTGCGCGCTGCCCCCATGCGTACGGGCGCGCAGGATTCCCCCGGTAGCCCGGAGCGCGGTGTGGTCTTCCCTCATGCCATCGCCCCCACGGCGAGCACGACCGCCGCGCGCGCGGCGCCGAAGACGACGAGCGCGCATACGGACGCGGCGAGCATGAGCCTTGTCGCCCGGGCGATGTCGCCCCACTCGATTTCGCGGGACGCGTCGCCTATCGTCGGTTTCTCAACGAGCTTGCCGAAATACACCGCGGGTCCTGCCAGGCGCAGCCCGAGCGCGCCCGCACACGATGACTCGGTCTGCGCCGAGTTGGGGCTCGCATGGCGACGCCTGTCGCGGCGCCAGATGCGCGCCGCCCCGCGCGCGTCGAGCCCGACGATCGGGCACACGGCGATCATGAACAAGGCCGATAAGCGCGAGGGAATCCAGTTCACCGCATCGTCGAGGCGCGCCGAGGCGCAGCCGAAGTCGATGTAGCGCTCGTTTTTGTAGCCCACCATGCTGTCGAGCGTGTTCACCGCCTTGTACGCCATGCCCAAGGGTGCACCTCCGATCAAAAGGTAGAAAAGCGGCGCGATGACGCCGTCGCTCGCGTTCTCCGCCACCGTTTCCACAGCGGCGCGCGCGACGCCCTGCTCGTCGAGAACAGACGTGTCGCGTCCCACGATGAGCCCGACGGCTTCGCGCGCCGCGACAAGGCCGCCCTTCGAGAACGCGCTGGCCACGGCCAGGCTCTGGCGGCGCAGCTCGCATGCCGCGAGAATCTGATAGCTCGCCCATGCCTCGACCACGAAGCGCAAGCCGGGGTGAACCATGCCGCAAAGATGCAGGATTCCCCAGGTCAAAAGCCCACACGCAAGCGGAAGCGCCACGGCGAGCACAAGCCCTGCGGCGCGCGTGCCCGCGGACGTTTGCGGGAATGCGCCCCGCAGGCGGCCTTCGGCCCACGTGATCGCGCGCCCCATGGCGACGACGGGATGGGGAAGCCAGCGCGGGTCGCCGAAGGCAAGGTCGGCCGCGAACCCGGCGGCGACGGCAAGAATCGTCATCACCGGGCATCGCCCCCCAAAGCGGGGCGAACGTCGCGAAGGCAGCGCCCATCCCAGGTGGCGGCCCATGCGCCGCCCGGCTCGGTATGCACGTCGAAGTATCCCATTTTCGGGACAGCTAGCTCGGAGAGCAGCGCTTTCACGGTACCCGCGTGAACGACGAAGACGGCGCGCCCACTCCCCTGGGCGCACTCCGATTCGCACGCGTCCCGAAACGCGGCGACGACGCGGCGGGTGAAATCGCTCTTGCCCTCGCCATGCGGGCAGCGCGTCTCGCACCAGGAGTCTACCCAGGCGCGGTAGCGCACATCCTCTTTTAGCTCGGCGGCGCTTCGCCCCTCGAAGTCACCGAAATCCATCTCGCGCAGACCGGGGCACGCCATAAGCTCCGCGTTCGGGAAGAGGATGCGCGCCGTCTGGTCGGTGCGGGCCATACCGCTCGTGATAACACGGAACACGTCACGATCGCACGCGAGGTCGCGCAAAGCGCGCTCGCCCGCGCTCGACAGGGGCTCGTCGGTGCCCGCCCCGCTGTAGCGATGATCTTCCGTGCCCGCCGTGGCACCATGGCGCACGAAGACGACTTCCAAAGGCGCGCCCGCGCCCTGCGTCCCTCGAGGCGCATCGGCAAGGTTTCCTTTGATGACCTGGGGAATCCCGCACGTAATGCGCACGACGACGTCGGCGCGCGCAGCGAGCGCGCATCCCAGGCGCCCCGCGCGCTCGCGCCATTGGGCGTCTTCCGCACGCATGGGGACGACCCCCGAACCGACCAAGGGCAGAATCACTGCGTCGAAGCCGATCAGCCGCTCGAGCGCCCGGTCAGCGTCGAGCGCGCGTACGAGTTCCTCAGCACGGTACACGACACGGCCGGCAAAAGCCGCGGGCACGCCGCCCTCCGCAAGCTGCGCCGCGTCGACGAAATCGTCCGCCGCGAACCCGAGCTTTTCGCGCACGAAGGTCCTCTTCCCCGAATGCGCGCCACCTACCACGAGAATCATAGGAGCATACTCCCCGCCACCAGCATGGCAAGCATCGCGAGCTCGGCCCATTGCAGAAACCATCCGGCCAAATCACCCGTCACCCCGCCGAAGCGGGACAGGGCAACATGACGGTACCACGCGAGCGCCAAAAGCCCCGCCACCGCCATAAGGGCGCCGACGGCCTGAGCGCACGCGACCATCCCTGCAGCCGAAGCCGCAGCGAAAGCGCAAAGCGGCACGAAGATCGCCGCGCGCTTCTTAGCAGGCGAGAGTCCCGCGGCCATGCCGTCCGCCCGCGCGGCAGGCCAGCATTCTACGGCGAGCCCCGAAAGCGCGCGGGAGAACACGAGCGAGCACAGAAGCGCGAGGAACGCCCCCGCCGTAAGCGGCAGCGCGGTGAACAGGGAAAACTGCAGAATAAGGTACACAACAACACCGATGACCCCGAAGGCGCCCGCCCGCGGGTCGTGCATGATCTCGAGCTTTCGCTCGCGCGGGGCCCAACTTGCAAGCGCATCGGAGGTGTCGCAGAGCCCGTCTAGGTGGATGCCTCCCGTCACCGCCACAGGCAACGCCACGAGCACGGCCGCGACGATGGTAGCGGGCACGCCGAGCAGGTTCGCCACGTGCCCCCACGCCGTCATGAGGAAACCTTCCGCAACGCCCACCAGGGGAAACGCGGCAAGCGCATGGGTTGATCCGAAATCGGACCAGGCCGATTTCGGGACGGGGATGCGCGAGAACGTTCCGAACGCCGCGCCAATTGCCTCTGTTATCTTCACCTTGTAGGTCCTTCGCCTTTCATCCACACGGGAATCCCACATACCACTTCGACAGCGCGGTCGGCCAGCGCCGCCACGCCCGCGTTCACGCGCGCGAGCGCGCGCCTCCATGCCTCGGTCCCCTCATCGTAGCGCATCCCATCGGCGAACACGTCGACGGAGACCACCACCGTATACGCAGCGGCCTGAGTGAGTCGTTCGATGCCTCCGAGCACCTCGCGCGCCACAGCGTCGGGGTCACGTGGGGACAAGCCGCCTTCCGCGAAGAGCTCGTTCGCAACCAGGTTGCCCACGTCCTCCAAAAGAAGCGTGCAGCCGCGCGGAAGCCCGGGCACTGCGGCGCCCACGTCACGCGTGCACTCGAGGGTGGAAAACCCCTTGCCCTCGCGCATCGCCCGATGGCGCGCGATACGGCGGGTGCCCTCTTCCCCGAAGGGCTCCATCGTTGCCAGGTACACGCGGGGGCCGTCGTGCCCGAGGCACAGGGACTCGGCATAGGCGCTCTTGCCGCTCGCGGCGGCGCCGATAACGAACGTCACCGTCATTTCCAGGCCTCGAAATGCTCGTAAGCAGCCATGCCAGTCGCCGTGAACGTCTTCCCATCCCGGTACACGCGCAGCGCCGAATCCAGAAGGGGCAGATACGCCATGGCGCCCGCGCCCTCGCCCAAGTGCATGCCTGCGTCGAGGGGTGCCTTTATGCCGAGCTCGCGAAGGAGCTCCTGGCTTGCGGGTTCGCTTGATGCGTGGGTGCCCACGAGGTAGCCCAAGACGTTGGGGCACAGGCGCGCCGTGCACAGGGCCGCCGTGCAGGATATGACCCCGTCAAGGAGCGCAGGCGCCTTCGAGGCAGCGGCCCCCAGGTAGAAGCCGCACATCGCCGCGATGTCAAAGCCGCCCACCTTCGAGAGCACGTCGATCGGGTCGGCGGAATCGGGCGAGTTCGCGTCGATAGCGCGCTCGACCACGTCGCGCTTGCGCGCGAGCGAGGCGTCCGAGAGCCCCGCGCCGCGCCCGACGAGGCTCCGCGCGTCCGCCCGGATGAGCACTGCGGCCACCGCCGCCGAGGTGGTCGTGTTGCCGATGCCCATCTCGCCCGCGGCGAGAAGGCGCACGCCGGCACGGACAAGCCCGCACGCGACGGCGATTCCGACCTCGATCGCGCGCACGGCCCCATCGCGAGACATAGCGGAGCCGTGCGCGATATTGCCGCTCCCCCGCCGCACGTTCGCGCGAACCATGCGCGCGTCTTCTATGCCCCGGGCCATACCCACGTCGACGGGCACGACCTCGGCACCCGCGAACGCCGCCATGCGGCAAGCGCTTGTGGCCCCCTCGCACATGTTGCGCGCGACGGCTCGCGTCACGTCTTGCCCGCTTTGCGACACGCCTTCGGCAACGACCCCGTTGTCGGAGAAGAATACCGCGAGCGCACGGGGGAACTCGGCCACCTCGGCGCTCCCCTGAGCCGCGGCGATACACGCGACGGCGTCTTCAAAGTCGCCCAATCCCCCCAAGGGGTGCGCGATGGAGTCCCACGCGGCGTACGCGGCGGCGCGGGCGCACTCGTCTGCGGGCGCGATCCGGGAGAGAGCGGCTTCGAGCACGGCGCCCGGCGCCGACGAGAACGCGCGCTCGACTTCCTCGCGGATGCAGGCAAGCGCGGTTTCGGTTGCTTCAGCCATGCCGTCTCCTCTCTGCGAACGACGCTGCGGCAGACGCGAACGCGCGCGCAACGTCGGGGTTAGCAGGATAATACACATGCGGGAAGCCCGCCACCAGGGACGGGGTGGTCGTCATGCACGGCCAGCCCTTGTCGCGCCGGGGCTTCTGCGCCCAGAAGTCGCCGCCCGGGCAGGTGGACTGCCAGTAGTGGAACTCGTGCGCGCGGATGCGTGTGCCGCGCGGCCCGTAGAGCCCGTCGCGTTGGGAAGTGAGCTCCACGTACCCGAAATAGGACAGCCTTCCCCCGTTCTCGCTTGCGCCCTCAAGGGCGCCCACAACAGGCCAGCGCCGCCCCTCGCTATCGGCGATTTCGCGCTGCAGAAACAGAAACCCACCGCATTCGGCAACCGTCGGCATGCCGGATTCCACCGCGCGCCGCACCGCCTCGCGCATCGGCGCGTTCTCGGAGAGCTGCCGCGCATGGAGCTCCGGGTAGCCGCCTCCCAGATAGAGGGCGCTTGTCCCCCGGGGCAACTCGCTATCACACAGGGGGCTGAAAAAGGCCAGCTCGCAACCCAGGTCCTCGAGCGCGCGCAGGTTCTCCTCGTAGTAGAACGAGAACGCCTCGTCACGCGCGACGGCGACGATGGGCCGCTCTCCCGCGATCGACTCCAACCGGTAAGGTTCCTCGCGGATATCGGGTGCCGTCGCCGCTATTTCGAGCAAGCGGTCGACGTCGACGCTCTTTTCCACCAGCTCGGCCATCTTGTCGATGCGCGCGGAGAGCTGCTTGACTTCGTCGGCGGTCACAAGCCCCAGATGCCGGCTTTCGAGCGAGAACGCCTCGTCGGCGGGGATATTACCCAAAACCGCGACGCCCGTGTGCTTCTCGATCGCAGGCTTCGCGTAGGCGCAGGCAGCGGCGCTCGTCTTGTTCAGCACGACGCCGCGCACGTTCGCACAAGGCAGGAACTCGGCGATGCCGCGGATTACGGCGGCGAGCGATAAAGACGCCCCGCGCCCGTTCACCACTAAAACGACCGGCGTTTCCGTGTCGCGCGCAACCTGGTAGCTGCTCGCGTCGGCCACGCCGGGCGCCATGCCGTCGTAGAAGCCCATGACCCCCTCGAGCACCGCGATATCCGCGCCCGCGGCGCCGCGTGCGAGCAGGGCGCGAAGCGTCGGGGCGTCGGTAAAGAAGCCGTCTAAGTTGCCCGAGCGAGCGCCCACGACGCGGCGATGAAAGAGCGGGTCAATGTAGTCGGGGCCGCATTTAAAGGCCGCGCATGCAAGGCCGCGGCGCGCGAGCGCGCGCAGGAGCGCGCACGTAACGACCGTCTTGCCGCTCCCGCTCGAGGGCGCAGCGACCATGAAGCGCGGAATGGACGTGCTCACCGGGCACCGCCTTCCCCACCTGCACCACGCGCGCTGACGAGGAACACGGGGTTTTGAGCCTTCATAAGATGGTGCGAGCCTACAGCCTCGGCGCGGGCGGCCGACACCTGGCACGCCTCGAACCCCTTAAAGCGCGAACCCGAGAGGAGCGCGCACGCCTCAGTGAGTGTCTCAATGGTGACGCATGGCACACACAGGCGAACCTGCGAGTTCTTCTCGAGCGCCGCCTCCACGATGAAGGGAAGCTCGCCCGCGCTCCCGCCGACGAACACGGCGTCGGGGACGGGCAGTTTCGCGAGCGCTTCGGGAGCGACGCCGGGGACCGCATACACGTTGCCGCACCCGAATGCATCCGCGTTCTCTCGGATGAGCCGCACGCCGGCCGCGTTGCGCTCGACCGCCCATACCGACCCCGCTCGCGCGACGAGCGCCGCCTCGATCGACACGCTCCCCGTGCCGGCGCCGACGTCCCACACGGTGTCGGTCGCGGTAAGGCGCAGCTTCGCGAGCGCGACGGCTCGCACCTCCTGCTTGGTCATGGGAACGTCGCCGCGGATGAAGAGCTCGTCGGGAATGCCCGAGGAAGCGTACGGCCAGCGGGAGCTCGCGGCGCGAGATGCGCCCGCAGAGTCCGCCACGGAAGAAGCCGCCGCGGGCGCAGACGCGCCGGCCGGCGCCTCGGAGGCTGCGCTAGAGCCCGCAGGCGACCCGGCGCCGCCTGCGAAATCGATAAGCATCACGTTCAAGTCTTCGAACTTCTGACCTGCGATTTCACTTGCGGTCGCACAGGTGATGCGCTCGTCGGGGTACGACAGGCGCTCGGCCACCGTCACGCGCGCGTCCCCGAAGCCCGCCTGCACAAGCTCGCCCGAAAGCCGCGAGGGGTCTTCCCCACCCGACGTGGCGAGAAAGAGCTCACCCGCTCGCTCGGCCTCGGCCACGATGTCGCACGCCACGCCGTGAGCGCTCGCGAAGCGCCAATCCTGCCATGGACGCGCGAGGCGCGCGGCGAGATACGATGCTGAGCTTATGCCGGGAATGACGCGCACGTCCACCTGCGCGTCGCCGGAGAGTGCCTCCACCAGGCGGCGCGCGCCGCTGAACAGCCCCACATCGCCCGTCATCACGACCACGGCGCGCTGCCACGACGCCGCATCGGTGAGCGCGGCGACGATGTCCGCCGTCTTCACGAGCTCGCATCTCACCACGTCGGGCGGCACGTCGATGCCGGCAAGCGCGCGGTGAGCGCCGATGACCACGTCGGCGATGTCGATCGCGTCGAGCGCCGCGCGCGAGAGCAAGTCGGGGTTTCCGGGCCCCGCCCCGATAATCGTTACCTTTCGCATGGAATCTCCCGATACCCGCGCGGCGTGACCATACGGCCGCCTACGAGCTTCGTGTCCGCGTTGCCGACGAACACGGTGGTGAACATGTCGGCGTCGAACTCCCCCAGCTCGGAGAGCCTGCACATGCCCGACTGCTGCCCCTCGCGCCCGATGTTGCGTACCCAGCCGCAGAGCGTGTCGGGGGCCTTCCATTCGAGCATAATCTTCGCCGCGCGCGAGAGCCTGTCGGCGCGCTTTCTGCTGCGCGGGTTGTACAAACAGATGCAGAAGTCGGCGCTCGCCACGGCGGCGAGCCTGCGCTCGATGACCTCCCACGGCGTGAGCAGGTCGGAGAGCGACACGACCGCGAAGTCGTGGGCAAGCGGGGCGCCGAGCACCGCCGACCCGCTCTGAGCCGCGGTGGCCCCGGCGATAACTTCCACGTCTACATCGGGGTAGTCCTCCGCAAGCTCCAGCACGGGGCTCGCCATGCCGTACACGCCCGCGTCACCGCTGCACACGAGCGCCACTGCTTCTCCGCTCTGCGCGCGCGAAAGCGCCAGGCGGCACCGTTCGACCTCGTGCATCATCGGCGTCGCGAGATGCGCCGCGTCGGGCACGGCGGCGAGCGCGAGCTCCACGTATTTCGTGTACCCCACAACGATGTCGGCCGCCTCGAGCGCGCGCCGAGCCGCAATCGTCATGCCGTCGGGGCCGCCCGGGCCGATCCCCACCACGAAGAGCTTTCCCATCACCGCTCCTTAAACGAAAGTTCGATAGTTACCTTGGAAAACGCGACGGTCACGCCGCCGTGAGCGAGCTTCGGGAAGATAAGTTTACCCCCGTCCGCGAGCGCCGCGCGCTCGCACACGTTGTCGACCCCCACCGTCGCGCGCACGAAATCAGATGGCGAAACGCTGCCTTCGACCTGCGACAACTCCTCTGCGGAATACGTCGCAAGCGGGATATTGCGCGCGCGGCAGAAGGCGAGCAGACCCTCCTCGTGCGCCTTCACGTCGATCGTCGCCGCCTCGCGCACGGCCGAAGGCGAGATGCCCGCCTGCCCGCACGCGAGAAGAAACGCCTCCCCGATGGCTTCGGCGCACGCACCGCGACGGCACCCTATGCCCGCAACGATGCAAGGCACGACAAGGCGAAGCGGCTCGGGCGCAGGCGCCTGCGCCCGCACGCCCGCCGGCTTCCCCGTCTCACCGGCGGGCACGACCTCGCCCGTTGTCTCCGCCGCGCGAAAGGACGCACCTCCATTCGCGCCAGCGAACGGCGACACGACGATATCGGCCCGAGCGCGGTGGGACGCAATGTCAACCCCCTCAGGCGGCTGTCCCGAAATCGGCATGTCGGAATAGAGCGCCACGCGCCCACCCGAAAGCAGCCGCGCCGACACTCGCTTGATAGCCTCGGGATTCGAAACGACGAGCCCCGCACAGCGCGCCCACGTATCCACCGCCCACACGCCGCGGACGTCGGTCGCCGTGGTGATGACGGGGATGGCCCCTGCCGCGCGTGCCACAGTTTGCGCAAGCTCGTTCGCACCGCCCAAATGCCCCGACAAAAGCGGGACGGCAAAGCGCCCCGCCTCGTCGATCGCCACAACCGCGGGATCGTTTGCCTTCGAGGCGACATGCGGCGCGATCGCCCGCACGGCGATGCCCGCCGCGCCCACGAACAGAAGCGCGTCCGACGCTTCCCACGCGAGCGCCGTCCATGCGCGCAGGTCGGCCTTCCCCTCGCCGAACCCGCGCGAAACGGAAACGTCCCAGCCAGGGTCGTCTTCACCTGTCTGTGCGCAATCGGAAAGCGCGTGTGCGGTGCGCACCGCCAACGCATACCCCCTCTCAGTGAACGCTATGCAGGAAACCCTCATCTAGCGCACCACCATCGTCGAGAAGTAGCTGCCCCGATCGGGCACATCGTCGAGCGAGCGGTACACGCGCTCGCCCGGAAGCCCACAGTCCTCTACAAGCTCGGCACCGTCGAAGGCACCCTCCTCGCAAAGGAAGCGCTTCGTGTCCGCAAGCGAGCGGCGCGCCTTCATGACCACCTTCGTCCCCGGCCAGCCGATTGCACGGCGCACCCCGTACAGAACGCCTTTACTCATACGTCGCCCCCAATTTCCCGATAACTGCATCGGCGCCCGACGTGCGGAAAAGCTCGCGGCGCTCGGCGTCGAACACGACCGCGGCGATGTCGCATGCGCCCGCCGCGCGGCGGCGCAACCTGTCCTCGATTGCCGCAGCGAGCGAGGCGCGCGCAGCGTCCCCCACGCCGGCGGCCTCGATTACCTCGAGCGCCGCCGTGGTCGTGACCGACGACAGGATCTCACGCACGGTCTTCGCGCCCGCGCCGGCCAAGGCCGCGTGGGCGGCCAGAATCTCCGCGCGGCAGTCGGCGGTACGCGAATGGGTGTCCATGATGCCGCCCGCGACCTTCACCAACTTGCCGATGTGTCCCACAAGAAGGACATTAGTAAATCCCTCGCGAACGCAGCAATCAATCGCATCGCCCACAAAGTTGGAGATAAAGACCACCGGCGCACCGTTTAGGTGGAAATGCCCCGAGATGAACTGCCCGCCGTAGTTGCCGGGCGTGAGCACGACTCCGCGCCGCCCCATAGCCGCATGCTGCCGAATCTCGAGCTCGATGCTGTCGCGCAAAGCAGCGAGGCTGCGCGGCTCGACGATGCCCGTCGTGCCCAGGATGGAGATGCCGTCCTTTATCCCCAGGTGCGGGTTGAAGGTCTTTTCGGCAAGGGCAACACCCTCGGGTACCGAAATCGTCACAGCAATATTTCCAGAAAAGCCGTGCGCGGCGCACACCTCGCGCACCGCCGAAGTGATCATCGCGCACGGCGTCGCGTTGATGGCGGCCGCCCCCACCGGCTGCTCGAGCCCGGGCAACGTCACGCGCCCCACGCCCACGCCGCCATCGACGGAAACTTCCGATTCGCGCGTGGGCACGCCCTTGCTGCCCGCAGCACCCGTACCCGACCCCGCATGTTCCACGCGCGCGTACACGAGCACGCCGTCGGTCACATCGGCATCGTCGCCTGCGTCCTTTCGCACGGCGCACTGGGCGCACCCCTCGCCGATGCATGCGTCGACCACGTTCGCTTCGACGGGCAGCCCGCCGGGGGTGACGATCGACACGAGGCCGACGGGCTTTCGTGACAAGAGCATCTCGCAGGCCGCCTTCGCCGCGAGCGCGGCGCAGCTCCCCGTGGTGTAGCCGCAGCGCAGGCGGGTCGTCCCGGTATATATGTAGTGCTCGAAGGCCACGCTAGCTGCTCGCCTTCCGATACCCCGTGGCAAAAGAAGGGTCGTAAAGCTTGCTGCGCTCGTACGACTCCGCTTGCGCGCCGTTGTGCGCAAGCCCGCCGCGAGCTCCGAGCACGCGGCCCACCACCACGAGCGCCGTGCGGTCGATGCCCTCTCGCGCGCCCGCATCGGCGAGCGTGCCCACTGTGCATCGCACCACGCGCTCCTCAGGCCAGGTCGCCTTGTACACGAGCGCCGCCGGCTCGTCGGAACTGCGGCCCGCGGCCAAAAGCTCGGCGGAAAGCTCGGCGAGCATACCCGAGCTCAGGAAGATGACCATGGTCGAGCCGCTTTCCGCCATGGTGCGCATGCCCTCGCCCGCGGGCATGGGGGTGCGTCCGGAAAGCCGCGTGATCACGACCGACTGGCTGATTCCCGGCAGCGTGTATTCCTGGCGAAGTGCCGCCGCGGCACCGCAAAAGCTCGACACGCCGGGCACCACCTCGTAGTCCACGCCGCGCGCGTCGAGCGCGTCCATCTGCTCCTGGATGGCGCCGTACAGGCACGGGTCGCCCGTGTGCAGGCGCACCACGTCCTCGCCCCGCGCATCTGCCGCGCACATCACGTCGAGCACTTCCTCCAAGGTCATGTGCGCGCTGTCGTAGACGATGCAGGATTCCTTGCACTCAGCGAGCAGCTCGGGGTTCACAAGGCTTCCCGCCCAAACGACCACGTCGGCTGCGCGCAGAAGGCGCGCCCCGCGCAGCGTGATAAGGTCGGCGGCGCCCGAGCCTGCGCCAACGATATGAATCATCCGAGCCTTCCCTTCCCGTTTCTCATCGCAACCGTTTACGCCGCCATTCGCGCAGCGGGCAAAACACGGCGCCTGCGGCGGCAATCGGCGCAAATACGCAGGCAGGAGGCGCAATGCCGCCCGCCCTGGCTTTGACACGTTCACAAGTGCCCACTATCATAGTAAAAGATTCGGCAACGAGCATATGACAATCGGATAAAAGGAAATGACCGGCGCGGCGCCCGCACAGCCCGCGCTGGCTTGCGGAGGGAACCAGGTGGGAAACCTGGGCAAGGGACATTACTGTATAGGACGCGCGGGCGAACCGCCTCGCGCCCCAAGCCAGACTGCTTCGCCTTTTCCTCACGGCATCGCCGTGGCGTTAGCTCCTTGTGAACCCCGAGGGGTGCGCTTTTCTTTCGCTTGTGCCGACAAGCAACTGTCGCCGGGGGACCGGCAAACCGAAGAAAGGAAAAACCATGTCCGACCAGATGTCACGCCGCGGCTTCATGGGCGCCGCAGCAACCGGAGCCGTCGCGCTCGCCGGAATCGCGCTCGCGGGCTGCTCCAACACCTCCGCGAGTTCCGAGAAATCGAGTGAAAAGGAGAAGGCCGTGAAGCCGGTCATCCTCGTCACGAGCTTCGGCACGAGCTACAACGACTCGCGCCACATCACCATCGGCGCCATCGAAGACGCTATCCGCGAGAAGTACTGGCAGGACTACGACATCCGCCGCGCCTTCACCGCCCAGATCATCATCGACAAGCTGAAGAAGCGCGACGGCATCACGATCGACAACATGACCGAGGCGCTCGACCGCTGCGTGGAAGACGGCGTGAAGGAAATCGTCGTGCAGCCGACGCATCTCATGGGTGGCCTGGAATACACCGACGTGAAAGACGAGCTCGACAAGTACGCCGACAAGTTCGACAAAATCTCGCTCGGCGACCCGCTGCTCACCTCCGACGACGACTACAAGAAGGTGGCCGCAGCCATTAAGGAGAACATGGCGTCCTTCGACGACGGCAAGACGGCGCTGTGCCTCATGGGCCACGGCACCGAAGCCGATTCCAACGCCGACTATGCCAAGATGCAGGAAGTGTTTAAGAACGAGGGCTTGACGCAGTTCTTCGTCGGCACCGTCGAGGCTGAGCCGACCTGTGAGGATGTTATCGCCGCCGCGAGCGCCGCAGGGTACAAGAAGGCCGTGCTCGCGCCGTTCATGGTGGTCGCGGGCGACCACGCGAACAACGACATGGCAGACGAGACCGACCCCGACAGCTGGGCTGCAAAGTTCGTGGCCGCTGGCTTCGAAGTGACGTGCCTGCTCCAGGGTCTGGGACAGAACGCCGCGGTCGACGACATCTACGTCTCGCACGTGGACGACGCCATCGCCAAGCTGTAAACTCGCCGCGCACGGGGGCGCCGGTCGCGTCCCCGTGCAACGGGCATGCGCCTTCCCCGACCGACGGCGCATGCCCGTTGCATTCGCATCCCGCCCGCCCACCGCACGGCGCGGGCGGTCGAAGCGATTGAAAGGAACCCCCTCCATGTTGAAGAAAACCCTCGCCTTCGCCCTGTCGGCGGCGCTTTTCGCGTTCTCGCTCGCCGGCTGCGGCGGAAATTCAATCGACAGCGCAAAGGCAAGCGATGCCGATTCCCAGGAAAAGACCGAACAGGCGGCCGATGCGCCCGAGGGCGCAAGCGCTGCCCCCATCACCGCCGACAAGGTGGCCGACGGCACCTATCCGATCACCGTAGATTCCAGCTCGAACATGTTCAGGATTGTGGACGCCCAGCTCATCGTGGAAAACGGCTCCATGCACTGCGTGATGACACTTTCCGGCACGGGCTACGGCAAGCTCTTCATGGGCACGAGTGACGAGGCTGCCGCCGCGAGCGAGGCCGACTTCATCCCCTATGTGGAAAACGCGGAAGGCAAGTACACCTACGACGTGCCCGTTGAAGCGCTCGACGAGGACACCGCCTGCGCCGCGTGGAGTATTAGAAAAGAGCAGTGGTACGACCGCACGCTCGTGTTCGAATCCGCCGGCGTCGATCTGCGCGCCGACGCACTGAAGTAACGCCATGCGGTCGATTCTTCCCAAGGGGGAAAACAGAAAGCGCCACAGAATCGCGGCGCGCGCGATCGCCTGCGTTCTCGTCGCCCTGCTCGCGCTTCCCTTCGCGGGGTGCAGTGCGAGCCCGAACGCGACCGGTGCCACGACGGGCTCTCAGGAATACACTGTGAGCGTCTCGCTTTCCGGCGGGTCAGGGCGCGCAAGCATCGCCTCACCAACCACAATTGTGAAGGATGGCGACACCTACACCGCGACCATCACCTGGTCGAGTTCGAACTACGACAAGATGACCGTCGACGGCGTGGACTACGCGCCCATAAACGACGGCGGCAACTCCACGTTCGAGATACCCGTCACGCTCGACGAGGACATCGCCGTGTCGGCCGAGACCGTCGCCATGTCGACGCCGCACACCATCGACTACACGATCCACTTCGACTCATCCACCATGAAGGAGAAATCGGGCGACGAAGCAAGCGGCGGCTCCCCTGCGGGAACGGCTTCAAGCGCCGCGGCCGACTTCCACAACGCCGATTTGGGCTGCGGCTGGAAGCCGACGGGGACGCTTCAGCTTGAATACGCCGAACACTTCACTGTCGACGAGTTCGAAGGCGGCCTGCGGCTTATCTGCATTTCGAACGGGGAGCGCTTCCTCGTGGTGCCGCAAGATGCGAAGGTACCTGATGGGTTGAGCTCCGACATCGCGGTCATAAGGCGCCCCGCCGACAAGGTGTACCTCGTGTCGTCGGCGACGATGTGCCTGGTCGACGCGCTCGATGCGAACGACAATATCATCATGTCGGGCACGAAGGCCGACGATTGCTCGGTCGCGGGCTTCAAAAGCGCACTCGAAAGTGGGGCGATCGCCTACGGCGGCAAGTACAGCGAGCCCGACTACGAGCGAATATCGGCCTCGGGCTGCACGCTCGCCATCGAGAACACCATGATCAACCACACGCCCGATGTGAAGGAAAAGCTGCAGAAGCTCGGGCTCGTCGTGCTCACCGAACAGTCGTCGAGCGAGCCCGAAGCACTCGGGCGCGTCGAGTGGATTAAGCTTTTCGGCGTCCTGTTCGACAAGGAAGACGAGGCCGCGCACCTGTTCAACGAGCAGAAGACCCGCGTCGAGCAAACGTCGGGGCTCGCGTCGTCAGGTAAAACCGTGGCGTATTTCTACATTAACTCGAACGGGGCCGCCGTCACGCGGCGGGCGGGCGACTACGTGGCGCAGATGATCGAGCTTGCAGGCGGCAGCTACGCGCTCGATGACGCGCAGACGGCGTCGACGTCAGGTTCATCAGTAACGCTCGAAATGGAGCGCTTCTACGCGACGGCGAAGGATGCCGACATCATCATCTACAACGGCACCATCGACGAATCGGTTGCCACCTTGAACGACTTCGTAGGCAAAAACGCGCTATTGTCGCAGTTCAAAGCCGTGAAGAACGGCAACGTCTGGGTCACAAGCGCCGACATGTACCAGCAGATGACTTCTACCGCCGACATTATCGACGAGCTGCACGGGGCGTTCACCGGCGATGACGCGAGCGACTTCCATTATCTGAGAAAGCTCGGCTAGCGCCATGAGAAGCCGGCTTTCCATGGCATACGACGAATCGGGGCGCGCCGCGCGGTGTCGCGTCGTGACGGCGCTGCTCGCTGTTGCCCTCATCGTGCTCGTCGGGGCCAACCTGTGCATCGGGAGCGTGCTCGTGCCCGCAGACCACATCCCCGGCATCCTTTCGGGCGGCGCGGCCAATTCCATGGAAAGCCAAGTCATCTGGGAGATTCGCCTGCCGCGCGTGCTTTCAGCCGTGCTTCTCGGCGGGGCACTTTCGCTCTCCGGGTTCCTGCTGCAGACGTTTTTCAACAACCCCATCGCCGACCCGTTCATCTTGGGCGTCTCCTCGGGCGCAAAGTTCGTCGTCGCGCTTACGATGATTGTACTTCTGGGCGCGAACCAGGCCATGTCCTCCCCGGCCATGGTGGCCGCAGCGTTTCTGGGCTCGCTTATCACCATCAGCTTCGTGCTCCTCATCGCACGGCGCATAAGTTCCATGGCCATGCTCATCGTGGCAGGCGTCATGGTGGGATACATCTGCTCAGCGGCGACGAACTTCCTCATCGCCTTCGCCGACGACCAGTCCATCGTGAACCTGCACAACTGGTCTTTGGGTAGCTTCTCGGGTTCGAGCTGGGACGACGTCGCGGTCATCGCGGTCGTGGTGATCACCGTGAGCGCATGCGTATTCGCGATATCGAAGCCCCTTTCCGCCTTCCAGCTGGGAGAAGCCTACGCGAAAAGCGTCGGCGTGAACGTCGCACGCTTCCGCGTGGTGCTCGTCCTTCTAGCGAGCATGCTCTCCGCCTGCGTGACCGCTTTCGCTGGTCCGGTGTCGTTCGTAGGCATCGCAGTTCCGCATCTCGTGAAGTCGGCGCTGAAGTCGTCGAAGCCCATCCGCGTGATTCCTGCGTGCTTCTTGGGAGGCGCCATCTTCTGCGCGGGCTGCGATTTGATCGCGCGCACGCTGTTCTCTCCCGTCGAGCTTTCCATCAGCGCCGTCACCGCCATCTTCGGCGCGCCGGTGGTTATCGCGCTCATGTTGAAGAAACGAGTGAGGTAGATGGGGGAATTCATGCCGCGGCCCAAAACGCTCGGAGGGGGCATTCCATGCTTAGACAGTCCTGAGCTCGCGCGAAAGCGCCAGAAGGCACTTTCGGCTCGTGCGGGACTGCGCGCGGAACGCCTCCTCCGAGCGGAGTCGAACCTCGAAACCCCGGTCGAAACGCAGGCTGACGGAGCACCGCTTTTCCGCATAAGCGACCTGTCGGCGGGCTACGACAAGAAGGTCGTAGTCGAAGGCGTCGATCTGGAGGTTCGCGCGGGCGACGTCGTGGCGCTCATCGGGCCGAACGGCTCGGGCAAGTCGACCATCTTGAAAACCATCACACGCCATCTGGCACCGCTTGCCGGCGCGGTCGAGCTCGACGGGCGGGAGATTTCCCGATGGAAGACGGCGGAGTTCGCAAGGAACCTTGCCGTTATGCTGACAGATCGCCCCCGGACCGAGCTCCTCACCTGCCGCGATATCGTAGAGGCAGGAAGGCATCCCTACACCGGGCGAATGGGCACACTCTTGCCCGACGACCATAGTCGGGTCGACGAGGCCATGAAAACCGCACATGTGGAAGAGCTCGCCGAGCGCGACTTCATGCAGATAAGCGACGGGCAACGCCAGCGCGTCATGCTCGCACGCGCCATCGCGCAGGATCCGCGTGTGCTCGTGCTCGACGAGCCCACATCGTATCTCGATATCCGCTACCAGATCGACCTGCTGCGAATACTTCGCCACCTTGCGAAATCGCAGAATGTGGCTGTCATCATGTCCATCCACGAACTCGAGCTCGCGCAGAAAAGCGCCGACAAGGTGATTTGCGTGAAGGACGGTCGGGTCTTCCGCGCCGGCGCACCCGAGGACATATTCACGCGCGAGACGATTGGCGAGCTCTACGGCCTTCAACATGGCACCTTCAACGAGCGCTTCGGCAGCGTGGAAATTGGGCGCCCGCACGGCGATGCGCACACGTTCGTCATCGCCGGCGCGGGTACGGGGTCGGCTGTGTTTCGCCAGCTCATCCGGCAGGGCAAGGCGTTCTACGCGGGCGTTCTGCACGAAGGGGACATCGACTGTGAGCTCGCGCGCGACCTGGCGGCGGAATGCGTGGCCGAGCGCGCCTTCGAGCCTATCGGGGATAAAACCATAGCCCACGCCAAAGAGCTCCTCGTCCACTGTGCGCGCCTTATCGTGTGCCCCGCCGCCTTCGGCACCATAAACGCCCGCAACGCAGAGCTCGTCGAGTTCGCACGCTCGCATGGTATCGAGGTCATGCGAGCGTGCGAAGGCGCATCGGAGGATTCCCAATTGGAGTGGGAAGGATAAACTGGACTTTTTTAAGGATCCTCAGGCTACAGCTCCTACGCCGGCGAGGTCTCCAAGGCGCCGGAGAACCTCGTGAACAGGAATTTCCACGCCGACGAGCCCAACTAGGCCTAATCCAAGCGAGATTCCAGACTCGAAAGGCCGTTGAGCGTGAGGTCGTTGGCAACCTCCGAGACGCGCTCGATAGGAACCGAGCCATCAGACAATGCCCACGTGCGATAGATACCGATAATACCCGACAGCAAAAACGACAGATAATAGTCGAACATCTCGTCCTTGAGACCTTGAGGCAGCAGATCGCGCTCGGCAATCTCGTGCTCGAGCGGCGCACGAAGACGAGCCATAAAATCATCGAGCGGAATGTTCTCGATAAGTTGACGATTAAGCACCAAGTTGTTGCACAGTGCCTCGTTAACGGTTTTAAAGAAGGTCGCCGCCGCGCCAAGAGCGCGCTCGTTGGTGTCGCCGTCCATTGAAGCAAGCGTTTTCTCGACCGAGTCGACAATCATCTCCACCACATCGACGGCAATGGCATCGAGCAGGCCGTCAACCGTACCAAAGTGAACGTAAAAGGTCTTGCGGTCGACATTGGCCTCGCGCGCAATAGCACTCACCGTAATGTCTGCCAGCGGCTTTTCCATGAGCAGGCGCTCGAAAGCCGAAAGGATGGCATTACGGCTGCGAACGATGCGACGATCAAGACGCGGTTTGCTGGTTGCCATGGGCGTGTCCCTTCGATATGCGAGCATTCATCAACAGATGAGAGATAATCTACGTAAGAGGATTATCCCCCATACAGCACAAATATGCCTCGCATCATGAAGAACGCACGACTGCCCTACTGCGACTTAGGGTGCTTCTTCTTATTGAGTGCCGACGGAGATACGCGAATACCGTCTCCTGTCTGACGCACATAGGCCTTATGAGCCGGCTTTGCGGTCCCAGAAGCCTTCTGAGCGTGCTTCTTGGGATCAACGGTAACAGCATTCGTGGGGTGCGGCTTAGTGGGCGCAGAGGGCGTCTGAGGCGTGCCGCCGAGCTTGCGCATCACGCGATCCCAGCGCGCATGGATGCTCTCGTTGTGGGCGCTCTTAAGTCCCAGCAGGGGCGCAGCCAAAATGGTAGGCGCAATAAACGTAATGAGACGCCACAGCAGATAGCCGGCGGTCGAAGCCGAACCGAAGAAATGACCCAAGAACAATGCAAAGCCGCCCTCAGCGCCACCAGTTCCACCGGGCAAGGGAACCGCAGAGCTTAACAGCTGGACAAAGGCGCTCGCGGCCATGACCGAGAAAAAGTCGACCTCGTGGTGGCCAAAGGCAAGCATCAGGAAATACGGAACCAGATAGAAAAACGCGAGCTGCAGCATGGTGATAAACACGGTGAGCAGCATGGAAGAAAAATGTCCGGCCGAAAGCTTGAACTTCTCGGAGAAGGAGTAGATCTCGCCATCGACAAACGTGCGCCAACCCTCGATCTTAGTGGCCGAGACACCAATGCGCTCGAGCCAATTGATGATGCAATGGGCGACGCGCGTGACGGTCTTAGGCATGAGCGCGACGGCGAAGATGCCAAGCAAGATGCAGCAGTGTCCACCAAAGCTAAAGACGCACAGCAGCGTCATGTCGCCGTAGCGTTCGGCAAAAAACGGCATACGGGCGAGCAGCAGGATAGCGCCCCAGGCGACCAGGCCAAACTGGTACACGATAAAACGCGTGAATTGCGTGGCGCCGGCCTCGCCCACGTTTTGGCCCGCCTTGGTCAGGCGGTAGATCTGGGCGGGAGTCGAGCCCATCATCATGGGCGTCAGGTTGCCAAAGAAGATGCCACTCGCCTCGACCGAGATCAGGTCGCGGATGCCGACGGGCGAATTGGGATCGAGCCAGACGGCGATCGCATAGGCCACAATGCCAAAGAACAGGTACATGAACATGCAAAGACACGCGACAACGAGCCATGACGCCTGGACGCTCGACATAGCGGCCCAGAACTGCCCCATCTGCCCGGTTACCACCAGATAGACGATATAACCTACCAGCACGACGCCGATAAAGATGGCGCCGCGGCGTGCGCTCTTATTGTCATCTCCGCCCGAGGCCTCAACCTCGACCTGGGGCTTAGACGTATGCTGAGAGGACTCCGTCATGAGACTCCTTCTAACAGTCAAAATATCTTGGTTATTGTACCCGTAAGGGCCATAGGCAGAACGCAAAGCTCTGGTTCAAACGGGAATTGCAGACGGTTGTTTGAAAATAAAAAACCCGGCCTTCCATGGGAAGCCCGGGTATCAAATGCGTGGTAGCCCGTACCAGATTCGAACTGGTGATCTCCGCCTTGAGAGGGCGGCGTCCTAAACCGCTAGACGAACGGGCCACATGACATCTGCACTGCCGTGCTGCGAAGAAATATATTACGGGACAAAAAACGTCAGCGCAAGAAGAAATTCCAAATTGCCAAAAAATTGTCGGCAGGTTATGGAACACGCAGGTAAACTGGGTAGCTAATTCAAGTTGAGATGGACCAAAAGAGCTTCGCGATCGTTGGGAATGTTGTCTTCGATCACGGCGTCGAGGGCGGAGTTGAGAAGCTGACCCAGTTCCGGCCCGGGCTTGACTCCGGCACGGATCAGGTCGCCGCCGTTGATGGAGAGCATCTTGAGCGTATAGGGCTCCCCTGCCTTCAGCAGCTCGTGCGCCATCGCGCGCATCTCCTCAATCGTCTCAACGTAATAGAAGCACGACGGGGCCTTGCCAAGTGTGTCGGCACGCTTAAGGTCCATGAGCTCGTCAATCAGGCGGGCCGTGTCGACGCCCTCACCCGAAAGCGCGCGCATCATATTGAGCAGACAGGAGCGCTCGGGGCGCAGCGGCTTGTCATGGTATTTGATGAGCAGGCACACGTCGCGCACCAAGTCGTGCGAGAGCGCCAGGCGATCCATAATGACGCGCGCCTTCTTGGCGCCGAGCTCGGGGTGACCGTAGAAGTGTCCGCTACCGGCATGGTCGACCGTGAAGCACTCGGGCTTGGACACATCGTGCAAAAACGCCGCCCACATAAGGCTCGACGAGGGCGCGACGCCGTCACACAGCGCGAGCTCCCCCGCCACCGTCAGCACACGGGCAATATGCACGTAGACGTTAAACGCATGATAGACACTGCGCTGATCAAACCCGCGACCCGCTGCCAACTCGGGCACGGCGGCGCAGATGAGCTCGGGATAGCGGAGCATCGCGTCTCCCCCATGACCGGTCGAAAGAATGCCCTCGAGCTCAATACCCACACGCTCACGCGCCACGGCATCGAGCAGCGGCGCGCACTCGGCAAGCGCACGCTTGGTCTCGGGCTCAATCATAAAGTCCAGACGGCAGGCAAAGCGCACCGCACGCAGCATGCGCAGGGCGTCCTCGTTAAAGCGACGCTTGGGATCGCCGACAGCGCGAATCAGCTTGCGCTCCAAGTCACCCTGGCCGTCGTAGCGGTCGACAAGCCCGCGCTCGGGATGCCAGGCCATGGCATTGACGGTAAAGTCGCGGCGCACCAGATCGTCCTCGAGCGAGGCGGCACGCTCCACACTCTGGGGATGACGACCATCGGTGTAAAAGCCATCCAGACGGTACGTGGTGACCTCGATACGCTCGCCATCGGAAATAGCCGTGATTCCGCCAAATTTAATGCCCGACTCCACAACCGCGATGCCGGCGGCCTCGAGCGCCGCTTTGGACTCCTGCCACAGGCCGCTACAGCACATATCAACATCGTGGCTGGGGTACCCCATCAGGGCGTCGCGCACCCAACCGCCCACGTACCAAGCCTCAAGACCAGCCGCCTCAAGCGCGCGCAGGACGCGCAGGGACGCATCGGACGGTTGAGTACCGTTGAGCGAAATATTGCACATGCCTATGGCCTCCTGCGACTATCAAATTGGCTATCGATTGCGTCTGCAAAAAGTCTAGCAAGAAACAGCCTCCACTGCACACGCAAGTCCGATAAACAAAAACGCATCCGTCCTAGTCTAAGACGGATGCGAAATAATCAAACTATTCAGACAAGGTGCCGGAACTAGCAGACCTGGCGAACCTCGATGTGCTTCTTATATTCGTCCACCTTGGCAAAATCACCCAGACCGGGGCACTCGACCACGTTGGCGCCAGTGGCCATCGAAAGGCGCAGGGCGTCCTCGACGCGCTCGGGGGCGTCGTGCCACACGGACAGGAAGGCAGCGAGCGAGGAATCGCCGGCGCACACAGTCGACAGCAGCTTGACGTCGAAGGTGCGGTTGGCAAACCAGATATGCTCGCCGTTGGAGAAGTACGCACCGGCGCCACCAAGGGTCAGCAGCACGTTCTTGGCGCCCTTGGCGTGCAGCTCGGCCATAGCGCCCTTGACGGACTCGTCGCCACCACCGCTCACCTTGATGCCAAAGATGTCAAGCAGCTCGTCGTCATTGGGCTTGATCAGCAGTGGCTCCAGAGCAATGAGGTCTGCCAGCTGATGGCTCGAGATATCGAGCACGAACTCGGCGCCCTTTGCCTTCACGCGACGCAGGACCTCGGCCAAGAAGCCCTCGGAAGTGTTGGGAGGCAGCGAGCCGCTGATGACCAGGCAGGTCATGTCATCGAGCGAATCGATAAGTTCAAACATCTCCTGCTCGTTGGCCTCATTGATGGCGGCACCGGCATTGACCATGTTGTACTCGGTGTCGGGACCGGCGTTGAGGAACACATTGACGCGCGTAATACCGTCGGTCCACACGGGCTTGACGGGCACGCCCAGGGCCTCGGCGCCCTTAACGATAAACTCACCCGAGAAGCCGGCGAAGAAACCCAGGATCGTGGTGTCGACACCATAGTGGTCAAGCGTAAACGAGACGTTGAGGCCCTTGCCGTTGGGCGTGTAGACGGCATTGCGGGTACGCGTGACGGTGTTGGCAGCAAGACCGTCGCAGGCGATGTTGTAGTCAATGGCGGGATTTGCAGTGAGCGTGTATATCATGAATGTTCCTTTCACGAAGCAACGTGTTAATGAAAGTATATTCCACGCATCGGTAAAAGGCTAGGACAACTCGGTGAACGGTGTGGAAGCGATGAAGTACGGCAGGACATCTCTCCCCTATGACGGAACAAAAAGGCGCCCTGGCCGAAACCGGGGCGCCGCATGCGCACGAATATGTCGCGTTTCGATTACTGACGATCGAGCTTGCGGACAGCAACGCGCTTGCTGTACTCGTCAACGTGACCAAAGTCGCCAATGCCGACGGACTCGGCAACGTTGGCGCCGGTGGCCATAGCGAGCTTCATGGCCTCCTCGACGTTGTCGCGATCCCTGTACCACTTGTGCAGGAACGCAGCGAGGGTGCAGTCGCCGGCGCAGACGGAAGAGACCAGCTTGATGTTGAACTCACGCTTGGCGTACCAGATGTCCTCGCCGTTGGAGAAGTAAGCGTCGCCGCGGCTACCACGGGTGAGCAGCACGTTCTGAACGCCAGCGTCGTGAGCCATCTTCATGGCGACACGAACCTCGTCGTCGGTGTCGACCGGCACGCCGAAGATGGCCTTCATCTCGTGATGGTTCGGCTTGATGAGCAGCGGCTTCTTGTGAGCGAGCTCCTTGAGCTTGTCGGAGGACAGGTCCAGGACGACGTCAGCGCCACGAGCCTGAGCGTGCTCCATGACCTGAGCCAGGAAGTCGGGCGTAGCTTTGGGAGGCACGGAGCCGGAGACGATCAGGCACTCGAGATCGCCCGCGGTGTCCAGGATGTTGTAGAGCTCCTCCTGGTGCTGCGGCGTGATCGGGGCGCCGGGGTTCAGGATGCCGTACTCGTGCTGGCCATCGTTGACGTAGGTGTTAATGCGCGTGATACCGTCGGTCCAGACCGGGCGGCAGAGGCAACCCAGGTTCATGACCTCCTCGACGATGAACTTGCCCGTGAAGCCAGCGAAGAAGCCGAGCGCGACGGTGTCGACGCCCATCTTCTTAAAGGCGAAGGACACGTCGAGGCCCTTGCCGTTAGCCGTGTAGCTGGCCGAACCGGTGCGGACGTTCTCGTCGGGCTCGAGCGGAGAGCTCGAAACCGTCATGTCGACAGCCGGGTTAGCGGTTAGCGTGTAGAACATTTACAGTACCCCCTGTATATGTGAGGGCCGCGTGGCCGGCCCATTCCAACCACGCGGTTACCTCTGATACCAAATTAGCGAGCTGCGGACTCGAGCAGTGCCTTGACCTCGGCGGCGGTGTTGCAGGCGAGCGCCTTCTCGGCGAGCTCGTCGCACTCGGCCTTGGTCCACTGACTGATGGTCTTACGGGCGCGCAGGATCGACGGAGCACTCATCGAGAACTCCTCCAGGCCCCAGCTGATCAGCAGCGGCTCGAGCAGCGGATCGGCAGCGGCCTCGCCGCACATACCGACCATGATGCCGGCCTTCACGCCGCTCTCGATGATGTTCTTGAGCGAGCGGAGCACGGCGGGATAGTAAACCTGGTACAGGTTGGAGATGGTGTCGTTGCCACGGTCGGCGCACATGGTGTAGCCGATCAGGTCGTTGGTGCCGATGGAGAAGAAGTCGGCGACCTCGGCAAGACGGTCTGCGAGCAGCGAAGCGGCGGGCGTCTCGACCATGATGCCGACCTCGATGTTCTCGTTGAACTTGCGCCCCTCTTCGGTCAGCTCGGCCTTGCACTGCTCGACGAGCTCCTTGACAGCCAAGACCTCCTCGACGCAGGTGACGAGCGGGATCATGATCTTGACGTCACCGAAGGCGCTAGCGCGCAGCAGAGCGCGGAGCTGGACCTTGTACTGGTCGGGATTGGCCAAGCAGTAACGCACGGCGCGGAAGCCCATGAAGGGGTTGTCTTCCTTGACCATATGCAGATACGGAATCTCCTTGTCGCCACCCACATCGAGCGTGCGGATGATGACCGGAGCACCCTTGAGCGCGCTGGCGACCTTACGGTAGGCGTTGAACTGCTCCTCCTCGGAAGGAAGCTCAGCAGAGTCCATGAACAGGAACTCGGAGCGGAACAGACCGATAGCCTCGGCGTCGTGATCGAGCGCGTTGGGCACGTCATCGGGGTTACCGATGTTGCAGGCGATGATCTTCTTGATGCCATCAGCAGTCACGGACGGCTTGCCACGGAAGGCCTCGAGGGCTGCCTTCTCGGCAGCGAAGGCCTCGGCCTTGGCGGTGTAGGCAGCGAGCGTCTCCTCGTCGGGATCGGCCTCGACGATACCCTTGCCGCCGTCGACGACAACGGTCATGCCGTTGCGCAGTGCGGTGCAGCTGTTGGAGACCGAAAGGACAGCCGGGATCTCGAGGGCTCGCGCAATGATCGCGGAGTGCGACGTGCGGCCACCGGTCTCGGTGACGATACCGGCAACGTGGGCCTTATCGATCGTGGCGGTCATGGACGGCGTGAGGTCGTGCACGACAACGACAGTGTTCTCGGGCAGGACGGAGAGGTCGACGACCTCCTTGCCCAGCAGCTCGGCCAGAATACCGGTGCGGATGTCGGCGATGTCAGCCGCGCGAAGACGGAACATCTCGTCGTCCATGGACAGGAACATGTTCTCGAACATGGTCGAGGTGTCCATGAGCGCCTGCTCGGCGCAGGTACCGCCGTCAATGGCGGCGTTGATGGCGTCGGTCATACCCGGGTCCTGAGCCAGGACAATGTGTCCGCTCATGATCTCGGCCTCGGCCTCGCCCACCGTCTCCTTCATGTGGTCGGCCTGAGCCTGGGTCTTCTCGCAGAAGACCGAAAGAGCGGACTGATAGCGCTCCTTCTCTGCTGCCGAATCAGCAACCTCATGCGGCTCAAACGTCAAGTCGGGATCGACGGCGACCATGACGGTGCCGATACCGATGCCCTCGGAAGCGTTGACTCCCTGATACATTCCCATTCCTCTCTCCGTGTCATGTGATAAAGCGTTTTGCCATATCCATGACAAAAGAGCGCAGTTACCTTACAACAGGTCACTGCGCCCCCAAATATGAACTTAGTTGTTCAACATGCGACCCGTTTGAGTTCTACTCGCCAAGACCGCTCTTGATGAGTTCGATGGCAGCAGCCAGAGCCTCGGCCTCGTCGGCGCCGTCGCACTTGACCTCGACCTCGGTACCGCAGGGGATACCAGCAGCCATGAGGGCCATCGGGGACTTGCCGTTGACCTCCTTCTCGGGGGTGACGACCGTCACGTCACAGGCGTACTTGCCCATGGTGGAGGCGAACAGACCAGCCGGACGCATGTGCAGACCCTGAGGATTAACGAGGGTAGCCTTCTCAGAAACCATAGTTGACTCCTTTTTTGTGTTTAACCCCTGTCATGTATGTGGCAGGAGTCAGATTCACGACGTTGTTTATATTAACTCACATCAAACGGTTTTTCATTATGTTTCGGACGAATTGTTGGACAGATGTGTTTGTCGTCCGCTTGCTCGCCCACAGGGGCCCGTGCGCGGCCTGTGAGATTTCCTGCTCTACAGTCCTGCTCGCACGAAGAGCACATTAAGTGCTCTTCGGCTCGTGCGGAACTCGCGATAAATCTCACAGGCCGCGCCCGGCCCCCTGTGGGCGAGCAAGCTGCAGAAACTCGGTCGGTCCAGAGCAATATCGTGCGAACGGAATTCTGGCTAATGATCTGTTCGCGACAAAGACTCGATAGGTAGCCCCCTCTATGCCCTTTTGTAAGTTGCGGTGAAATAGGGACTGAATTTGGGGTTGAATCGTTTAAACAGTCCCTATTTCACCGCAACTTATGGGAGGGATAGAAAAAGGCGGAGGCCCTGGGGAGGGACTCCGCCTTATATACAGGGGGCGATGTTATTCGCGGGCTGGGGGATTAGACCAGGCGGGCGTTGATCGTCTTGGCGATCTCGGCGGCGTCGGTGGAACCCTTGACGGTGGCACGGAAGTCCTCGTCCATGAGCGCCTCGGCGACCTTGGACAGGATCTTAAGGTGCGTGGTGCCGGCCTGGGCACCCGGGATGAGCAGCGCGATGGCCACGTTGACGGGAGCGCCGTCCATGGTGTCCCAACCGGTCACACCGGACTCGTCCTTGACGACGATGACGGCAGCCTCGGTAATGGCGTCGGACTTGGCATGCGGGATGGCGAAGCCCTCCATCATGCCCGTGGTGCCCTCGGCCTCGCGGGCCAGGAAGGCGTTCATCACGGCGTCGGCGTCGCTGGCGATACCGGCCTTGACAGCCTGGTTGGAAACGAAGCTCAGAGCCTCGTCACGAGAAGCGAAGTCCTCGGCGACAAAGACATTCTCGACCTTCACGAAGTCGGCAGCCTCGGCCTTGGGGGCCTCGACGGCAGCGGCCTTGGGGGCCTCAACGGACCTGGCTACAGGAGCGGCCTTCTGATTCTTCTCGAAATCGTACTTCTTGAAGGCCACGAACAGGATGCCACCGACCACAGCGCCGATGAGGATCGCGAGGACCCACAGCGGACCGTTCTCGACAACGGGCAGGACCAGGAAGCCGCCGTGAGGCGCCGGATCGTGAACGTTGAAGAAGATGGTCAAGATGGAAGCGATGGAAGAACCGAGCATCATGATGGGCATGACGGGCCAGATGTTCTTGGTCATGAACGGAATGGCGCCCTCGGTGATGTGGGTGCAACCAAGGATGAGGTTGACGATACCGGCGTCATGATCCTCCTGGCTGAAGTACTTCTTGCCGACAACGACGGCGAAGGTGGTGATCAGCGGCGGAACGATGCAAGCGGCGGAGACGGCAGCCATGAAGTTGGTGCCGAAGTTGTAGGTCTCGGTGCCGACGCCAGCTTCGAGAGCGGT
>DBFAHJ010000086.1:0-3250 GCA_048227095.1 Collinsella aerofaciens
GCCTTTAGTTTGATACAAGTTCCGCACGAGCCGGAAAGCACTTAATGTGCTTTCCGTGCGAGCAGGACTGTTCGCAGTAGCAAACTAAAGGCCAAGGGGCCCAGTCAACCTATCAGCAGCGATTACTCAGCAGTTAGTTGAATTTGAAGATCTTTGAGGCAAGATGGTATAGGCCGAGTGTGGTTTTGTCTCCGGCCCGTCCACGCAGGTTGGTAAAGAATCCGACCACGCCGTAGCGAGCGCGACGATACATGCGCTCGTCGTACTCCTTCAGGTCCTTCCACAGCGTCTTCAGGCGCTCATCGGCACAATCTTCCTCGGAAAGCTTGGTGAGCACCGAGCAAATCGCCATCATCATGGTGAAGTAGCCCATCATGTACGAACGCAGACGTGAGGACTCAACGTCCTGGTACAGGTGGAACGATTCCATCATGATGCGCGTTACACGGAACTGCTGACCCAGGCGCTTGACCATCGTGGCCTCATTGACACTCTGGCCCTCGCGACCGATAAAGTAGCGATAGAGGTCGATGTCGGCGTAGTACATGGTCTTGCAGCGCGGCAGCGGCACGTATGCGTAGATGTTATCCACGTAAAACGTGTGTGCCGGCATGGGCAGATTGGACTCGCGCAGTACATCGGTGCGATAACACAGGCTGTGCATGAGCAGGTTTTGATCGGGACGGAAGTGTCCGATCTGGTCCCAAGAGAAAATCTTTTTTCGCGGCAGGGCAAACTTGTAGCCAATAGCGGTATGCGTGCCCTCGTAAACCTTCTCGTACACGTAGTTCGAGATAAACAGGTCGACGCGCTGGTCGCGCTCCTCAAAGCCACGCAGAATCGACAGCATAGTCGAAAGCGCCGCACCGTCGAGCCAGTCGTCCGAGTCGACAACCTTGTAGTAGGTGCCCTGTGCCTCGCGCAGACCCGAAAGGACGGCGATACCGTGACCGCCGTTCTCCTGGTGCACCGCGCGGATGATTCCAGGATAACGGGCCTCCCACTCGTCGGCCTTGGCGGCCGTCTCGTCCTTGGAGCCGTCGTCCACCACGATAATCTCGATATCGGTGGCGTAATTGCTCCCCTCCAAGATGGAGGTGATGCAATGGTCCATGTCTTTGGCGGCGTTATATGAGGGAATACCGAATGTTATGACTTTATGCATGGCAGGCGATAATCTCATCCGAAAGATCGAGGGCGGAATTAGTCACGGCGTCCATATCGTAGTAACAATACTCGGCCAGACGACCCACCGGGTGGAAGTTCGTCAGGTTCTGGACACGCTCAAGATAGCGCTCGTAGAGCTCACGGTTCTCGGGCTCCAGGATAGCGTAGTATGGCGTCTCGCCCGAGCCGGGCGTATAGGCCTTGGAGTACTCCTTCATGATGGTGGTCTTGCCGGGCAAGACCTGACCGGTCATGTTCTTGAACTCGGTGATACGCGTGTAGTCCTCGCTCGTAGTGTAGTTGACGGTGCCCACGGGCTGGAACTGGTCCATATCGAGCGTCTCGAACTTCATATCGAGCGTGCGGTACGGCAGCGCGCCCAGGTCGAGGTTGAACAGCTCGTCGAGTGGACCGGTGTAGACGATCTCGCCACCATAGACCTTACCGTCGATCTTGACGGTAGTCTCGTCGATCTCAAAGAGGTCACGGGCGTCTACGTCGCAGAACACGTCGATCAGGTCGTGGTCGAGCATGTGCTCAAAGAGCGCGGTATAGCCGTCCTGCGGCATGCCCTGGAAAGGAGCCTGCGGGAAGTAGCGATCGTCATCGCCCACAAAGACGGGAACGCGGCCGGTGATCGAGGGGTCGATCTGATCGGGCGTCTGGCCCCACTGCTTCATGGTGTAATGCAAAAAGACGTTCTCGTAGACATAATCGGCGACCTCGGCAAGATCCGGGTCGTTCTTCTTGCGCAGCTCCATAATGGGCACCTTGACGTCCTTGCCAAAGGTCTCCACGAGCTTTTGGTACAGTTCCTCGCCGCGCTCATCGCCAAAGGCGAGCTTGAGGCTCGCATGGTTAAAGGGCACGGGCATAAGGGTACCGTTGATGTTGGCGAGCACCTTGTGCTGGTAGTCCGTCCACTTGGTAAAGCGCGACAGGAAATTGTGGACGCGCTCGTTAAAGGTATGGTAGATGTGCGGACCATACTCGTGGACCAGGATTCCCGCCTCGTCAGTGCAGTCGAAAGCATTGCCCGCAATGTGGCTACGGCGCTCCAAAACGGCAACACGATAGCCGATAGTTTCGGCAAGACGGCGGGCGCAAACGGCACCGGCATAACCGGCGCCGACAACAATCATGTCGTACACACCGGCATTAAAGCCTTCAGGCAGGCCTGAGGTAATCTGCATCGATACTCCTTGTCAAAAGCCACGTGCTCGTTAGCTGGGCTTTTCTCGAACATTCTTCGAGACATATTTATCAGAGCGATTATAGCGCTAATGCGTCCTATAATGAGCTTGCCACACAAGGAAAGCTCAAGCACCGCGGCGTACATTATTGAAAGGTAAACCCGCTAGCAGCGGGTTTATTCGTGAACAGCCGGGCGCCTGGAGCTTAGCGAAACGCTTGTAAGGAGTAACATGAGCGATTTCCTAAACCGTATGAAGTCTGCCGCCAAGGCCGACCTTAAGACGATCGTCCTGCCCGAGGGCGAGGATCCGCGCACCATCGTCGCAGCCACCAAGATCATCGAGGAGGGCCTGGCAAAGATCGTCATCCTGGGCAACCCCGACGAGATCGACGTTCCCGGCGCTACCGTCATCGACCCGCGCAATGCCGAGAAGCACGAGGAGTACGCGCAGAAGTTTGCCGAGCTCCGCGCCAAGAAGGGCGTTACCATCGAGCAGGCTCGCGCCCAGGTGATGGACGCCACCTACTTTGGCACCATGATGGTCAAGATGGGCGACGCCGACGGCCTGGTCTCCGGCGCCTGCCACTCCACCGCCGACACCCTGCGCCCCGCGCTGCAGATCCTCAAGACCGCCCCGGGCACCAAGCTGGTCTCGGCCTTCTTCGTGATGTGCACTGACACCCCGCAGTTCGGTACCGACGGCACGCTGATCTTCGCCGACTGCGGCCTCAACATCAACCCGTCCTCCGACGAGCTCTCCGAGATCGCCATCGCCTCGGCCCACTCCTGGTCCACCTTCATGGGCAACGTTGAGCCGCACGTGGCCATGCTCTCCTACTCCACCATGGGCTCCGCCGGTGGCGAGGTCGCCAAGAAGGTCCAGGAGGC
>DBFAHJ010000087.1:0-9215 GCA_048227095.1 Collinsella aerofaciens
GATGGGCTTAATAACCTCTTCGGGCAGGTTGGCGACCATATCGGTCTTGGTTACGCCAGGCGCGACGGCGTTGACGCGGATGCCCATGGGGGCGAGCTCGCGCGAGAGCGACTGGACCATACCGTTGACGGCAAACTTGGACGTGGGATAGCCAACGCCGGAGGGCTGACCGTACTTGGCGACCATCGAACTCGTGGTGGTGATGGTGCCGCCATGACCTGCCTCGGTCATGATCTTGGCGGCTGCCTGGTGGCCATTAAAGACGGCGACGACGTTGAGGTCCATAACCTTAGCGAACTCCTCGGCCGTGTAGTCCAAAAGGGGTGAGCGCTGGGAGATGCCGGCATTGTTGACGACTGTATCCAAACCGCCCATATCGGCTGCAGCCTGGGTAAAGGCCTCGGTCACGGCCTCGAGCGAGGTGAGGTCGCAGGAGCGGCCCCAGACCTTGGCGTCGGGATAGGCGGCCGCCAACTTCTCAACGGCCGCGTCGGCAGTCTCCTGGCGTGAGCCAAAGACGGTGACGGCAGCGCCTTCCTCGATAAAACGGCAGGCGATCGCATAGCCGATACCGCGCGTGCCTCCGGTGATGATTGTTTTCTTGCCCTCGAGCAACATGGTGCTTCCTCTCATCGCGGGCGGACATTCGCAGCACAGCGTAGCGGTAGCCGGAATCGGCCGCGTTTGCATATCGGTGAACGGTAGTCCGCGTTACCGATGAGCGGCTCGCGCAAATATGCTCTGCCGTTGTGCTTACGGCAGGTGACAAAAGGGCTCCCGTCCCACATCGGACGGGAGCCCTCAAGGCGCGTATTGCTAGGCGAGCGTTGGGCTAGTTCGCCATGACGCCTTCGGTCCAAGCCTCAACGTCCTCGATGCGCAGGACGTTGGCGACCTCGGCCACGCAGTCGACGCTGGCAAGTTCGGCGGCGGCAGCCTGGACGTCCTTCTCGAGTGCGCGGTGCGTCAAGAAGATGACCGAGCAGGCATCGCTGACGCCCGACTTGCCGTCCTCGACCTGGTTGATGAGCGAGATCGAGATGTTGTGCTTGGCAAAGATGTCGACCGTCTCGGACAGGGCACCTACGCGGTCGGCGACCTTCAGGCGCACATAGTACTTGGTCTGGAGTTCGTCCATGGGCTTAAAGGCGAGGTTGTGACCATAGGGCTCAATCTCGGGCAGCGGAGCCACGCCGCGGCTGATCTGCTCGGAGAGCGATAGGATATCGCCCACGACGGCGCTCGCGGTGGGGAAGGAGCCTGCGCCAGCGCCGTAGAACATGGTCTCGCCCACGGCGTCGCCTACCACGTAGACAGCGTTCATGGCGCCGTTGACCTTGGCGAGCATATGGTCTGCCGGGATGAGCGTGGGATGCACGCGGACGTCGACGCCGGCATCGGTGTTGCGGGCGATGCCCAGCAGCTTAATGGTGTAGCCGAGCTCGCGGGCCTGGGCAATGTCCTCGGCGCCGATGGTACGGATACCCTGCTGGTAGACATCGTCGGTGGTCACGCGGGTGCCAAAGCCGATGGAAGCGAGGATTGCCGTCTTGCTGGCGGCGTCGAAGCCGTCGACGTCGGCGGACGGGTCGGCCTCGGCATAGCCCTTTGCCTGGGCGTCGGCGAGCACGTCAGCGTAATCGGCGCCCTCGGCGTCCATGCGCGACAGGATGTAGTTGGTGGTGCCGTTGAGAATGCCAGCGATGGTCAGGATCTTGTTGCCCACCAGGTCGTGCTCGAGCGTGCTGACAATGGGGATGCCGCCGCCGCAGCTGGCCTCGCACTTAATCTGCACGCCGCACGCGCGCGCCTTCTCGGCGAGCGTCTCGACATGACGGCCCAGCAGGGCCTTGTTGGCAGAGACGACGTGCTTGCCGTTCTCGAAGGCGGTGGTGAAGATTTCGGTCGCGGGGTGCTCGCCGCCGATGAGCTCGACGACGATATCGACGGCGGGGTCGGTGACGACGTCGTGCCAGTCGCTCGTAAAGGCCTCGCGCTCAATACCGGCGGCTTCGGCCTGCTCCCAAGCAAGCGCGCAGGCGCGGGTCAGCTTAAGGTCGATGCCGTAGGCGGCCAGGTACTCATCGTGGTGGCTCTTGATCAGACGGGCCACGCCGCCGCCGACGGTTCCCAGACCGATGAGGCCGACGTTCACGGTGCGCAGGGGTTCGCTCATAGATAGCTCCTTCGTGCATCTTATGGATGGATTAACCACTTAAAGGTTGAGTGCATTCTAGCGTGAAGTGCGGGCGCGTGCTTGCCTGGCAGCGGGAGCAGCACAAAACGCCACCCCCGAAACGCTGCGGAAACATTGGAAACACGCTCGCTACAAACGAACTTCCGTAACAAACTGTCAACGTTTGCACCATAAGGTTTGCCCTGTACCGCAAGACGGCCGCACCGCGGCCAGCGAAAAGGGGGACACCATGTTTAGCATCAACAACGTACTTAACCGCAGGAGTTTCTTGGCTGGCGCCGCGGCGTTCGGTAGCACCGCGGCACTCGCTGGTTGCTCGTCGGGTGGCTCGGACGGCGGCTCCGCCGATGACGGCAAGACCTTCAAGATCGGTGTCATCGGCCCTCTGACCGGCGCCGCGGCAACCTATGGCGTTTCGGCCGAGAAGGGTGCCAAGCTCGCCGCTAAGGATTTTTCGACCAAGGACCTCAAACTCTCGCTTAAGTCCGAGGACGACGTCGCTGACGGCGAGAAGGCCATCAACGCCTTCAATACCTTGTGCGACTGGGGCATGCAGGCGCTCGTCGGCCCCGTCACCACCGGTGCCGCCGTCGCTGTCTCGGGTGAGATTGCCGACGATATGCTCATGGTCACGCCTTCGGCCTCGTCGCTCGACGTTACCAAGGATAAGACCACGGTTTTCCAGGTTTGCTTCACCGATCCCACCATGGGCGCCAGCGCCGCGAAGTTCTTGGCCGAGAAGTACGCGGATGCCAAGATCGCCCTGTTCTACAACTCCGGCGATACGTATAGCTCGGGCGTTGCCGACGCTTTTGCCGAGCAGGCCAAGGCGTCCAAGCTCGACATCGTCGATACCGAGACCTTTAAGGACGACTCTTCCACGAGCTTTACCAACCAGCTCACCAAGGCCAAGGAGGCCGGCGCCACGCTCATCTTTGCGCCGATCTACTACACGCCGGCGTCCGTTTTGCTCAAGAACGCCAAGGACATGGGTTACGACATGACCCTCATGGGTACCGACGGCATGGACGGCCTGCTCTCTGTGGAAGGCTTCGATACCTCTCTTGCCGAGGGCGTACTGCTCATGACCCCGTTTTCGGCTGACGATGAGAAGAATGCCGACTTCGTCAAGGCCTATAAGGATGCCTACGACGAGACGCCCAACCAGTTTGCCGCCGACGCTTACGATTGCGTCCACGCCATCGCCGAGGCTATCGATAGGGCGGGGATTGACATTTCGGCCGACGGTGCCGACATTGCCGGCGACCTTGCCAAGGCCATGCGCAAGATCAAGATCGAGGGCCTGACAGGCGAGCTGACGTGGAATGACGAGGGCCAGGTCGAAAAGCCCGCCACAGCCTATGTGATCCAGGACGGCAAGTACATCGCCGCCTAAGTGCGCATAAAGCGCGACCGGTGAGGCCGTTTTATTCAGGGCAGGGACGCCTGTAACAGAACGGAAACATTACTTTCACACAATAAAGTGGCATTACTGCATAAAGTAATAGAAATACGCAGAATTATGGATAAATGGACAAATCCAAAGAAAAGTTGAAATAATCGCCACTTTCCTTAACTAAAGCGTCTAGTATTTTGCGAACGCCGAACACGGCGAAGGATGGCCTGTCGGGTAACCGAAACCCGACGAGATTTGAGAGGAGAGCCGCATGTCGAGCCTCACCGGTAAGTCATTGAACCCTGTTATGAATCGCAGGAGCGTTATCGCGAGCGCAGCAGGTCTGGGGGCGATGTCCATTCTAGCTGGTTGCTCCTCCAACGGCGGCGACAGCGGTTCCGCTTCAAGCGACGCTTCGTTTAAGATCGGTACCATCGGCCCGCTGACCGGCGCCAACGCGTCCTACGGCAAGTCCGTTACCCAGGGTGTCGAGCTTGGCTGCAAGGATTTCTCGACCAAGGAGCTGCCGCTTGCCAGCAAGGCCGAGGATGACCAGGCCGACGGCGAGAAGGCCGTCAACGCCTTCAACACCCTGCTCGACTGGGGCATGCAGGCCCTCGTCGGCCCGACCACCACGGGTGCGTCGGTTGCCGTTGCCGCCGAGTGCGGTAACGACCCCAAGACGTTCATGATCACCCCGTCCGCGTCCTCCGAGGACGTCACCGACGGCAAGGATTGCGTCTTCCAGGTTTGCTTCACCGACCCCAACCAGGGTGTCAACGCTGCCAAGTTCCTGGCGCAGAAGTATGCGGACGAGAAGTTCGTGCTGTTCTATAACTCCGGCGACGCCTATTCTTCGGGCATCGCAGATTCCTTTAAGGCCCAGGCCGCTGAGTCCAAGCTCGAGATTGTTGACGAGGAGACCTTTAAGGACGACTCCGCCACGAGCTTTACCAACCAGCTGACCAAGGCCAAGCAGGCCGGCGCCACCATGATCTTTGCGCCGATCTACTACACGCCGGCGTCCGTCCTGCTCAAGAACGCCAAGGACATGGGCTACGACGTCAAGATGATGGGCTGCGACGGTATGGACGGCATCCTGGGCGTTGAGGGCTTCGATACCTCTCTTGCTGAGGGTCTGCTGCTCATGACCCCGTTCTCCGCCGACGACGAGAAGAACGCCGACTTCGTTAACGCTTACAAGGATAAGTACGGCGATACCCCCGACCAGTTTGCCGCTGACGCCTACGACGGCGTGCACGCGGTGGCCGAGGCCGTCAAGGAGGCCGGTCTTGGTGTCGACGCCGATCCGACCGAGGTCGCCGAGAAGCTGTCCAAGGCTATGCTCAAGATTACCGTTGACGGTCTGACCGGCAAGCTCACCTGGAACGATAAGGGCCAGGTCCAGAAGGAGCCCACGGCGTACGTCATCACCGACGGCAAGTACGTACAGGCCTAATTGGCCGCCTTACATAGAGCGGTTTTGATCCCAAGCAGGGGAGGTTTTGGCCTTCCCTGCTTGCTTGGTATCTAGGGACAGTGTAACGTCCCTGTTTCATACATTAACTGGAAACCTATTCGAAAGGGGGATGTGGAACATGACGGTCTTTATCCAATACCTGGTCAACGGCCTGTCCATGGGCAGCGTCTACGCCATCATCGCGTTGGGCTACACCATGGTCTACGGTATCGCCAAGATGCTGAACTTCGCTCACGGCGACGTTATCATGGTCGGTGCCTATGTCTCGTTCTGCGCCACGTCGTATCTCGGCCTCCCGGGCTGGGCATCTGTAGTTCTCTCTTGTGTGGTCTGTACCGTTCTCGGTGTTCTCATCGAGGGTCTGGCATACAAGCCGCTGCGTCAGGCGGGCCCGCTGGCCGTTCTGATCACGGCTATCGGCGTGTCTTACTTCCTGCAGAACGCCGCGCAGCTTCTGTGGGGCGCCACGCCCAAGAACTTCACTTCGCTCGTCACCTTCCAGGTGCCGGAGTTCTTGGCCAAGTTCAACGTAAGCGCCGTCTCGCTCGTCACCATCGTCGCCTGCCTGGTTATCATGGCCGGCCTGATGTTCTTTACAGGTAAGACCAAGATGGGTAAGGCCATGCGTGCCGTGTCCGAGGACAAGGCCGCCGCTCAGCTCATGGGCATCAACGTCAACCGCACCATCTCGATGACGTTTGCCATCGGCTCTGCCCTTGCCGCCATCGCCGGCGTGCTGCTGTGCTCCTACTCGCCGGTGCTGCAGCCTACGACGGGCGCCATGCCTGGCATCAAGGCCTTCGACGCCGCCGTCTTCGGTGGCATCGGTTCCATCCCCGGCGCCTTTGTCGGTGGCATTCTCATCGGCATCATCGAGGCGATGGCGCAGGCCTACATTTCCACGAGCCTTGCCAACTCCATCGTCTTTGGTGTTTTGATCATCGTCCTGCTCGTCAAGCCTGCCGGCCTCTTGGGCAAGTACGTCCCCGAGAAGGTGTAGGTGAGCGTTATGAAGTTTCTTAAAGATAAGCAGACGCGTCACGACTTTGTTACGTATGCCATGTGCATCGTGGCCTTCGCCATCGTGTTCTTTATGCAGTCGAACCACATGATTCCGCGCATGATCGCCGGTCAGTTGGTTCCCATTACGGCCTACATCGTCATGGCCATTTCCCTCAACCTTGTCGTCGGCATCGCGGGCGACCTGTCGCTGGGCCATGCGGGCTTTATGAGCGTCGGCGCCTATACGGGAATCGTCACCGCGGTCGCCCTCGAGAGCGCCGTTCCCTCCGATCCGGTGCGCCTTGTCATCAGCATCGTGGTCGGCGCTATCGCCGCTGCCGTCTTGGGCTTCTTGATCGGTATCCCGGTCCTGCGCCTGAGCGGCGACTATCTGGCCATCGTGACCCTGGCTTTTGGCGAGATCATCAAAGAGATCGTCACTTGCCTTATCGTGGGTGTCGACTCGCGCGGCCTGCACGTGATCTTTAACATCACGGGCAACTCTACGATCGACGACCTGCACCTGCTCGAGGACGGCACCGCCATCATCAAGGGCGCCCAGGGCGCCTCGGGCGTGTCGACGTACTCGACCTTCCTCGCCGGTGCCATCCTGGTCATGGTCGCACTCGTGATCGTGCTCAACCTGGTTCGCAGCCGTACCGGCCGTGCCATTATGGCCGTGCGCGATAACAAGATTGCAGCCGAGTCCGTAGGCATCTCCGTCACCGAGTACCGCATGATCGCCTTCGTGGTTTCCGCTGCCCTCGCCGGTGCTGCCGGAGCCCTCTTCGGCGGTAACTTCTCGCAGCTCTCCGCCACCAAGTTCGACTTCAACACGTCCATCCTCATTCTGGTGTTCGTGGTCCTGGGCGGTCTGGGCAATATGCGCGGCTCCGTCATCGCGGCGGCGCTGCTCACGGTGCTTCCCGAGCTGCTCCGTCAGTTCTCGGACTACCGTATGCTCATTTACGCTATCGTGCTGATCCTGGTCATGATCTTTACCAACAACCCGCAGCTCAAGGCGTTCTTCGCACGCATTAAGGATCGCTTTGCTTCCAAGAAGGAGGTGGCAGCCGATGCCCAGTAAATTTGAGTTCAAGAAGGGCAAGATGGTCCCGTATCCTTCTGGCGCCATCGTTCCCGATCGTGACCTGGGCGAGCGCCCTGCACTCGAGTGCATCCACCTGGGCATTGAGTTCGGTGGCCTTAAGGCAGTCGACGACTTTAGCCTGACTATCGGCAAGACCGAGATCGCCGGTCTGATCGGCCCCAACGGTGCCGGTAAGACCACGGTCTTCAACCTGCTCACCAAGGTGTATCAGCCCACGCACGGCACCATCCTGCTCGACGGAGAGGATACCTCGGGCAAGTCGGTCTATCAGGTCAACCGCATGGGTATTGCCCGTACCTTCCAGAACATTCGCCTGTTCAACACCATGACGGTGGAGGATAACGTTAAGGTCGGTCTGCATAACCAGGAGCGTTACTCCGGCTTTGAGGGCGTGCTGCGCCTGCCGACGTATTGGAAGCACGAGAAGGCCGCCCACGAGCGCGCCATGGAGCTGCTGTCCATCTTTGATATGGAGCATCTGGCAAACGAGCAGGCCGGATCGCTGCCTTACGGCGCTCAGCGTCGTCTGGAGATCGTCCGCGCGCTTGCCACCAACCCCAAACTGCTGCTGCTCGACGAGCCTGCCGCCGGCATGAACCCGTCCGAGACCGCGGAACTCATGGAGAACATCGTTAAGATTCGCGACACCTTTGGTATCGCCATCATGCTTATCGAGCACGACATGTCGCTCGTCATGAACATCTGCGAGGGCATCTGCGTGCTCAACTTTGGTAAGGTCATCGCCAAGGGCACGGCAGAGGAAATCCAGAACAACGACGCTGTTATTGAGGCATATCTGGGCAAGCAGGATAAGGGGGAGAACTAAATGGCAGAGCCGATGCTTTCCGTCTACAACATCAACGTCTGGTACGGCGCCATCCACGCCATTAAGGACATCTCCTTTAACGTTAACGGGGGCGAGATCGTGGCCTTGATTGGCGCCAACGGTGCCGGCAAGTCCACAACGCTCAAGACCGTCTCGGGCCTGCTGCGTTCCAAGACCGGTTCCATCAAGTTTATGGGCGAGGACATTACTCATACGCCCGCTGATAAGCTGGTTGGTAAGGGCCTGGCTCAGGTTCCCGAGGGTCGTCGCGCCTTTTTGCAGATGACGGTCGAGGAGAACCTGGAGATGGGTGCCTATACGCAGCCCAAGTCCACGGTGGCTCCGGGCCTGGAGCGCGTCTACGAGCAGTTCCCGCGCCTGAAGGAACGTCGTCGCCAGGTCGCCGGCACCCTTTCGGGCGGCGAGCAGCAGATGCTCGTTATGGGGCGCGCCCTTATGAGTAACCCCAAACTGCTTATGCTCGACGAACCTTCCATGGGTCTGGCGCCGATTCTGATTGAACAGATCTTCCAGATTGTCGAGGACCTTCACAAGGCCGGCACCACGGTGCTTCTGGTCGAGCAAAACGCGCAGATGGCGCTTTCCATCGCCACACGCGGTTACGTGCTCGAGACCGGCAAGATCACCATGACCGGCACCGGCCAAGAGCTCCTGCATGACGACAACGTCCGCAAAGCCTACCTCGGAGGCTAACCCACCTAACAAAAGGGGCGCTGACCATCTCAGTCAGCGCCCCTTTTTAAGTTGCGGCGAAATAGGGACTAAATGGGAGTCTCGGAGGCCAAAAGAGTCCCCATTCCACCGCAACTTCATGGGGATGTGTGACAATGCCCGTCGGAAAACATCTGCTGTCTTTTGGGGTCTATCTATGCTGTACGAGTTTTGTGCCGAGAACTTTGAGCGGGTGCCGGCGGCTATCGATGCCGGTGCAAGGCGTATCGAGCTGTGCGACAACCTTGCCGTCGGTGGCACCACGCCTTCGGCCGGCGTTATCAGCGCTACGACCAACTATGCACACGAGCACGATGCACGGGTGATGTGCATGATCCGTCCGCGTGGCGGCGACTTTCACTACAACCAGGACGAGTTGCGTATGATGGAGATGGACCTGGGCCTTGCCGTGAGCGCCGGCGTTGACGGCTTGGTCTTTGGCTGCTGCAAGCCCTGCGCTGGCGGATGGGC
>DBFAHJ010000088.1:0-9392 GCA_048227095.1 Collinsella aerofaciens
ACAATGACCTGCAATTTTTCTACACGCTATTTTTAGCCGCCCTGCGTTGTTTAGACACAGGAAAAGATCCGATCTTTTGCCAAAGCATTTCGGAACGGTTTCAAAACCGCAGGTAGAAGTGTTAACGACCGGTAAACGGTCGATTTATCACCGTGAGCGGTGCAAAAACGTTTTACCGTATGAATCAACGAAAGCGACCTCTTCTGGGGTGATATAGTGACAACAACACGTCACGTGGTTACTACCAGTTTAGAAACCACTGGTCTTCAAAGTACGCTTTCTAAGAAGCTTTAAGGGCGAGCGCCCGCTGGCTTCCGAAAATCATCGGACTCAGATCGTACACACCTTCGGAAGGGAAATTTGAATGGTTGGCTTTATTCTTACCGGTCATGGACAGTTCGCACCCGGCCTCGCAAGCGCTATCGCTATGGTTGCTGGCGACCAGCCCGCTTTTACCGTCGTTCCTTTTGAGGGCGACCAGGCTGCTTCCTACGGTGAGGATCTCCGCGCCGCTATTACCGCCATGCGCGAGGAGTGCGATGGCGTGCTCGTCTTTACCGACCTGCTTGGTGGCACCCCGTTCAACCAGGCGATGATGATTGCCCAGGATGTCGACAACGTCGAGGTTCTGACCGGCACCAACCTTCCCATGGTTATTGAGCTTCTGTTCCTCCGCGGCAACGCCACGCTCGCCGAGCTTGGCGAGCAGGCCGTGACCGTTGGCCAGACGGGCATCACCGCCCAGACGGTCGCATCCGTTGCCGGCTCCGACGAAGAGGATATCTTCGGCGACGAGGACGGCATCTAATGGCCGATTTCGGAGCCAACGTCCTGAGCTCCTCGGTCGCCCTTTTAGGCCTGCTTGTCATCATGGGCTTGATTTACACCATCTGGTCGCAAATCAACATGAAGAAGAAGCAGAAGTACTTCAAGGAGCTGCACACCGAGCTCAAGCCGGGTCAAGAGGTTCTTTTCGCCGGCGGTATCTACGGAACCGTCAAAGGCATCGAAGGCGAGAAGGTCCAGATCAAAGTCCGATCCGGAGCCGTCGTAGATGTTTCGCGTTACGCGATTCAGGAGATCAAGTAACTGTCGTCAGCAAATAACGAAAGGAAGCTGATCAACATGGCAGAACCCAACATTCTTCTTACCCGCATCGATAACCGACTGGTTCATGGTCAGGTTGCCACCCAGTGGAACTCCACCCTGGGCTCCAACCTCATCCTCGTCGCCAACGACGACGTGGCGTCCAACACCATGCGCCAGAACCTCATGAAGATGGCCGCTCCCGCCGGCGTCGCTACGCGTTTCTTCTCTCTGCAGAAGACCATCGACGTCATTGGCAAGGCGAGCCCGCGCCAGAAGATCTTCATCGTGGCCGAAACACCGGAAGACGTGCTTACGCTCGTCAAGGGCGGTGTGCCTATAAAGAAGGTAAACATCGGCAACATGCACATGTCGGAAGGAAAGCGCCAAGTCGCCACCTCCGTCGCAGTTAACGACGAGGATGTCGCTGCGTTTAAAGAGCTGCAGGAATTGGGGGTGGAGTTGGAGATCAGGCGCGTTCCGAGCACGCCTGTTGAGGACACGAGCAAGCTCTTCTCGTAATCCTCGTGATCCACGTTGTCAGGAGTGAAACCCTGACGTTCTGTACGTGAAATCCAAAGTGCGTACATACATTTTGAAAGGAGGAGCAAGATGGAATACTCGATCATCCAGATCGCTCTGGTCTTCGTCGTCACGTTCATCGCGGCAATCGACCAGTTTGACTTCCTCGAGTCTCTCTATCAGCCCATCGTCACCGGCGCCGTCATCGGTCTTATCCTTGGCGACCTCAACACCGGTCTTCTCGTGGGTGGTACCTATCAGCTCATGACGATCGGCAACATGCCGATCGGAGGCGCTCAGCCGCCTAACGCCGTCATCGGCGGCATCATGGCAGCCATTCTCGCTATCGCCACGGGCCTCGAGCCCAACGCGGCAGTCGGCCTCGCCATTCCGTTCGCTCTGCTTGGCCAGCTTGGCGTTACCCTGGTCTTCACGCTTATGTCCCCGCTTATGTCCACGGCCGATAACATGGCTCACAACGCGGACACCAAGGGCATCGAGCGCCTGAACTACTTCGCCATGGCTCTGCTCGGCCTGATCTTCGCTGTCGTCGTCACCCTGTTCTTCATCGCTGGCGCTACCATTGGTCAGACCATCGCTTCCGCCATCCCGACTTGGCTGCAGACCGGTCTGTCCGCTGCAGGCGGCATGATGCGCTTCGTCGGCTTCGCCGTCCTGCTCAAGGTTATGATGAACCGCGATATGTGGGGCTTCTTCCTCATGGGCTTTGGCCTCGCGCTCATCACCGTTGCCAACGATTCGCTGGCAACCCCTGCTCTGCTCATCCTCGCTCTCATCGGCTTCGGCATCGCTTTCTGGGACTTCCAGCAGCAGACCGAGCTGAAGGGTGCAGCTGTTTCTGACGGAGGTGACTTCGAAGATGGCATCTAATGAGTATGTGATCCCGGAGCACTACGAGGATCTCACTCCTGCTCCGCAGCTCGACCAGAAGACCCTCAACAAGATGGCTTGGCGCTCCTGCTTCCTGCAGGCATCGTTCAACTACGAGCGCATGCAGGCCGCTGGCTGGCTCTACTCCATCATCCCCGGTCTGGAGAAGATCCACACCAACAAGAACGACCTCGCGGCTTCCATGAGCCACAACCTGGAGTTCTTCAACACCCACCCGTTCCTTGTCACCTTTGTTATGGGCATCGTGCTTTCGCTCGAGCAGAACAAGGTTGACATCCCCACGATCCGCGCCGTCCGCGTCGCCGCAATGGGCCCGCTCGGTGGTATCGGTGACGCCCTGTTCTGGCTGACGCTCGTGCCTATCACGGCCGGCATCACCTCCAACATGGCCATCAACGGCAACGCCGCTGCACCGATCATCTTCCTGGTGATCTTCAACGTCGTCCAGTTCGCTCTGCGCTTCTGGCTCATGAACTGGTCCTACAAGCTTGGCACCAGCGCTATTGACGCTCTGACCGCCAACATGCAGGCCTTCACGCGTGCCGCTTCCATCATGGGCGTCTTCGTCGTCGGTTGCCTGGTCGTCACCATGGGTGGCACCCAGATCAACCTCCAGATCCCCAACGGCACCACCCGTGGCCTCTCCGCTACTACCGTGATCGTCTCCGAGAAGGAGGCCGAGAACTTCACCGGTATGGAGGGCATCGATACCGAGACCGCTGAGGCCGGTACCATCGCCATGACCGATAAGGACGGCAACGCCCTCACCGCTTCCGATGCCGACGGCAACGCTGTCGAGTGCGGCGTCACCGATCTGGGCAACGGCATGGAGTCCGTTACCTACGGCACCGTTACCGAGGATCCGGTCAACTTCTCTGTTGCCGACACCCTCAACACCATCGTCCCGAAGCTCGTCCCGCTTATGCTTACGCTTCTGCTTTACTACATGTTCGCTAAGCACAGCTGGACCCCGACCAAGGGCATTCTCCTGCTCTTCGTCCTTGGCATCCTGGGCGCTGGCCCGCTTGGTCTCTGGCCGAGCATCTGGTAAGGCTCTAGCTTGAGGGGTGTGTCCCTACGCGGCTCACACCCCTACCCCTTAAGCCATGTGTATGTTAAAAGCCGCGTGCTCGAAAGAGCGCGCGGCTTTTGTTTTCTTGTTGATTCGGGTGTGGCAGACAGATAATGCATAACACCCTAGGTAGTTAGCCGAATTCGAGCAAAAGGGAGGATAGGATGGCGATCGGAGCGCGTAAGCAACCGCTGTACGATCAGCTGGTCGATATTCTGACCGAAAAGATTGACCATGAATATCGCGCCGGTGACATGATTCCTTCCGAGCGCGAACTTTCGGAGCGCTATGGTCTCTCGCGCACTACGGTACGCCTGGCTCTGCAGGAACTGGAGCGTTTAGGACTGGTGGTTCGGCAGCACGGTCGCGGTACCTTTGTGACCGACCGTTCGGCAAAAGCAACCAATCTTATGCAGTCCTACAGCTTTACCGAGCAGATGCGCGCGATGGGTCGAGAACCCGAGACCACGATTCTCGAGTTTTGCGAGATGGAGGCCGATAAGAATCTGGTCGAGCATATGGGATTGCGCATCGGTGATCGCATTTTTAAGCTCAAGCGCCTTCGTTCTGCCGACAACATGCCCATGATGGTCGAACGCAGCTATCTACCGGTTCGTCAATTTCTGTCCCTAAAGCGACCGCTGCTGGAGCGTAAGCCGCTTTACGATGTGATTGAGCAGGACTTTCAGCAAAAGATTCGCGTGGCCGAAGAGGAGTTCTATGCGAGCATAGCCCGTCCCACCGATGCCCACCTTTTGGGAATTGTCGAGGGCTCGCCTGTGCTCGATTTGGTCAGGACTACGTATAACGAGTCAAACGAGGTAGTGGAGTACACACTCTCGGTTGCTCGTGCCGATCAGTTTAAATACAAGGTTTACCACCAGCGCAGTAACTAGTGCTCGCATCGTTTCCATATGGTGATTCTTTGCATTTAACTGGTTACTACCAGATAACCAACCGAAGTGTATAATTGCACGTCAGAGGATTACTTCTAGAGAGAGGTATTAAAAATGTTCGAGAAGAGTGTCGAGGAGCTCACCGAGCTCGGCGCCCAGATCACCACGGCCGAGATTGCTCAGCAGCCCGAGCTTTGGCGTGATACGCTCAACATCTATCGCGAGAATAAGGAGGCCATCGAGGCCTTCCTGGCCGAGGCTCGCGCTATGGGCGAGGGTCGTCTGTCCGTTGTCTTCACCGGTGCCGGTACGTCCGACTACGTTGGCGATACCTGCGCCCCGTACCTGCGTCACGCTGGCAACACTGATCTCTACGACTTTAAGCCCATCGCCACGACCGACATCGTGAGCGCCCCGCGCGACTTCCTGCGCGCCGAGGATCCCACGCTCGTGGTTTCCTTTGCCCGCTCTGGCAACAGCCCCGAGAGCCTTGCCGCCGTTGCCGTTGCCAAGGAGCTCGTCCACAACGTCAAGTTCCTCAACATCACCTGCGCTCCCGAGGGCAAGCTCGCCGTCGAGTCCGCCGATGATCCCAATGCGCTGACGCTGCTCATCCCGCGCGCCAACGACAAGGGCTTCGCCATGACCGGTTCCTACACCTGCATGACCCTGCTCTCCACCCTTATTTTCGACACTGCCTCTGACGAGCAGAAGGCCGAGTGGGTCGAGACGATTGCCAAGATGGGCGAGGAGGTCATCTCCCGTGAGCCTGAGATCGCCGATTACCTGGCTGGCGACTTCAACCGCGTGACCTACTTGGGTTCTGGCTCCTTTGGTGGCCTTGCCCAGGAGAGCCAGCTCAAGATCCTCGAGCTCGCTCACGGTCTGGTTGCTACTTCCTACGACACCTCCATGGGCTATCGTCACGGACCTAAGTCCTTCGTCGACGATAAGACGCTCGTCTTCGTGTTCGTCAACAACGACGCCTACACCCGTCAGTACGACATCGACATCCTCAACGAGATCGGTGGAGACGAGATCGCTCAGCACACCATCGCCGTTCAGCAGGAAGGTGCCACCGTCTATGAGGGTGAGTCCTTCACCTTTAAGGGCTACGAGGCACTTCCCGAGGGTTACCTTGCTCTGCCGTTCGTGATGTTTGCCCAGGCTATCAGCCTGCTCAACTCCGTCCGCGTGGGCAACACGCCCGATACGCCGAGCCCCACCGGCACGGTCAACCGCGTGGTCAAGGGCGTGACGATTCACCCCTTCACCGCTTAATCGCGTCCCCCTGTAAGGGCGCCCGTCCGCTCATAACGGCGGGCGGGCGCTTTTTGTTTTTACATGGACCGGGTATAAGCATTACCACAGTCAACTGCTTTAGAAGCAAGGAGTGCATATGAGCACGTACGCAATTAAGGCTGACAAGTTCTTCTTGCCGGCAGGCCCGCAACTGGGCGGCTATCTTATGGTCGAGGATGGCGTTTTTGGCGCCTGGCAGGCCGACGAGCCCTCTTGCGAGATTAAGGACTACACGGGATCGTGGATCGCACCGGGTATGGTCGATACTCACATCCATGGCTTCTATAACCACTCGACTACCGATAACGATCCCGAGGGCATCGATATCAGCTCGACCGAGCTCGCCCGTCGCGGTACCACCAGCTGGCTGCCCACGACGTTCACCGATGGCGTCGAGCAGATCAAGGATGCCTGCGCCGCCATCGCCCAGGCGGACGAGGGCCGCGGCCCCGACTTCTGCGGTGCTCGCATTCAGGGCATCTATCTGGAGGGCCCCTTCTTTACCATGAAGCACGTGGGCGCGCAGAACCCCGCTTATCTTATCGATCCCTCCGAGGAGGTCTTCGATCAGTGGCAGGAGGCTGCGGGCGGTCGCATCGTTAAGAGCGCCATGGCGGCCGAGCGCGACGGTGCCGCTGCTTATGCGGCTGCTCTGAACGCCAAGGGTGTGGTGACCAGCATCGGTCACTCCGACGCCACCTACGATGAGTGCATCGCCGCCATCAACGCCGGTGCCAGCTGCTTTACGCATACCTATAACGGCCAGCGCGGGCTGCATCACCGTGAGCCCGGTGTCGTGGGCGCTGCCATGTCCACGCCCGAGACCTACGCCGAGATCATCTGTGACGGCAAGCACGTAAACCCTGCCGCCATCAAGGCGCTGCTGCAGGCAAAGGGCTGGCAGCACACGGTGCTCATCACCGACTGTCTGGGTTGCGGCGGCATGCCCGAGGGCAGCTACACCAGTGGTGGCATGGATGTCATCATGAAGGACAACCTGTGCTGGCTCGCCGACGGCAAGAGCATTGCCGGCTCGGTGCTCACGCTTGCCCAGGGCGTCAAGAACATCGTCGACTGGGGCATCGCCAGCGCCGATATCGCCATTCGCATGGCAACCGAGGTGCCGGCACGCTCCGCGCACATCGAGGATAAGTGCGGCAGCATCATGCCGGGTCGCGACGCCGACTTTGTCGTGTTCGACCATGAGCTTACCCTCGTCGAGACGTATGTTGGCGGCCAGAGCGTCGGCAACGCCTTTACCGAGTAACGATAGAAAAAGACGGCGGGCCCGAATCTACTCGGACCCGCCGTATGGGTTAAACGCTCAAAAGCACCTTCACAGTTACAGCTTGTTAGCGATCTTCTTTGCCGTGCGCTTAACGCCGGCCACCAGGCCTCCTGCAGGATGCTCCTTCTCGTATGCTAGGCGCTTCTCGCGCTTGGCGTACTCTTCGACGATGATGTCGCCATACTCGTCTTCGATCTTGTCGAAGAAGTCGACGGCGCCCTTAATTTCCTCAGCGGTTGGGTGTCCCTTTTGGACACCGCCGGCGAGTTTGAACGGCCCCCACGTATCAAAGCCGGGGCAGCCGTAGACACCCATAAAGATGGCCTGCCTCATGCGGCAGATGCCATCGATATCCTTGCCGTACCATTTGTTCTTGCCACCGTAGGTCATAAGGCCAAACACCTTGTCCTGCGGCTGCAGCACGTTCGTGAGCACGCGTGCCATGTCCTTGTCGATCTCGGAGTAATAGATGCCCGTGGCGACACCAATCAGATGATATTCGTGCAGGTCGGGGTACTCGTTTTTACCGAGCGCCTTGACGTCGAGGGTATCGATCTCGGGGTGCGCCTCGACGATGGCGTCCACGAGCTTTTTCGTATTGCCGTGATGGCGCGAGGCGTAGAGGATGATGGTTCGCATAAGAAGGCCTTTCAGCTGTAATTGCATCAATGTCTGTATGGTACCCCGTTACATGGCTGGGATACCGGACGCATCGATGAACGTGCGGGTTTGTCCTTTGGTCAGGGCCGAGACGGGTTCTTGCGAGCAAAAAGCAGTTGTTCGAAAGGATGGACAATGGAATACGCTCTCTCCAACGATTCGATTTCTATCAAGGTCTCCACGGCCGGTGGTTCGTTTACCTCGATTGAGGCTGGAGGTCGCGAGTACTTGTGGCAGGGCGATCCCGCCGTGTGGTCCGGCCAGGCACCGATTTGCTTCCCGATTTGCGGAGGTTTGCGCGATAACAGCGCCATGACGTTTGCCGGACATCATGTGAAGCTCGCCCGCCATGGGTTTGCGCGCAAACAGGAGTGGAAGCTGCTGAGCCAGAGCGAGAACGAGCTGGCGATGTGCCTGGCTTCGGAGGATAACGCCGCGCTGCTGAGCGATTATCCGTATCCGTTTAAGCTTGTCGCCCGCTATACGCTCGAGGACGCCGCCGTGCGCGTCTCCTATGAGGTTACCAACGAGGGCACCGAGGACATGCCTTTCTTTATCGGTGGACACCCCGGCTTTAGGTGCCCGCTCGATGAGGGCGAGGCCTATACGGACTACGAGTTGCGTTTTGAGAAAGACGAGGCTGCTGAGCTTTGCACTGCCGTCCCCTCGACTGGCTTGATTGACGTGACCAACCGCTCCAAGAACCCCATGGTGGGAAAGACGCTGCCTCTGTCACATGAGCTCTTCGATTTTGCGGAGACCATCTTTGACGTGCTCGAGAGCCGTCAGGTCACGCTTTCCAAAAAGGGCGAGGACAAGGGTGTTCGCCTGAGCTTTGAGGGCTTCCCGTACCTCATTGTGTGGAGCAAGCCCGAGGGTGATTTTGTGGCAGTTGAGCCCTGGGGCGGTCTTTCGACCTGCTCCGATGAGGACGACGTGCTTGAGCACAAGCGCGGCTGCCTTGTCGCCAAGCCCAAGGAGACCGTCGTTCGCTCGTTCACGATTGAGATTCTGTAATTCCGTTTTGTCGACTCGTATCGCGAGGCACAAGGAGCCTGCGAGATAAGGAGCTAAAAATGATCCTCACCGTTACGATGAACCCGTCTGTCGATACGCGCTATCAGCTCGATGAGCTCGTCATCGACGACGTCAACCGTGTGACGCCCGAAAAGACCGCCGGCGGCAAGGGCCTCAACGTGGCCCGTGTACTGGGTCAGCTGGGCGACGACGTTGTGGCAACCGGTCTGCTCGGCGGCCACATGGGCGCCTACATGGCCGAGCTCATGGATGCCAACGGCATTAAGAATGATTTTGTACCCATCAAGGGCGAGACTCGCATTTGCCTCAACATCCTCCACGCCGGCAACCAGACCGAGCTGCTCGAGAGCGGTCCGACGATTGCCCCTGAGGAGCTCGATGCCTTTACCGCCAAGTTTACCGAGCTTGCGAGCAAGGCCGATGTCGTTACCATCTCGGGTTCGCTGCCCCGCGGCGTCGAGGCGGACTACTACGCCAAGATCACGGGCATTGCCGAGAACGCCGGCGCCAAGGTGCTGCTCGATACCTCGGGTGCTTCGCTCGAGGCCGCCCTTAAGTCCGAAATTAAGCCCGAGCTGGTCAAGCCTAACCTGACCGAGATCAACGGCCTTCTGGG
>DBFAHJ010000089.1:0-3307 GCA_048227095.1 Collinsella aerofaciens
GAAACCACCTAATACTGGCTAGGCTTCGAGAAGACCGAGCTGCGGAACGATTTCATCTCCAACGGCCGTGCGACCGAGCGAGCGCGGAGCCAGATCGTCGAGAACCGCAGCGAGATCCCACGGCAACTCGTCGCGGCACTCGATGCGCTCGCCCGTCACGGGATGGTCGAACGCCACGCGCCAGGAATGGAGGAACTGCCTGGTCAGACCATGATCGGCACGCGTATCACACTTGCCGTAGAGCGGGTCGCCCACGCAGGCATGGTTGATATGGCGCATGTGCACACGAATCTGATGCGTGCGACCAGTAAACAGGTGGCACTCAACGAGCGTATAGCCGTCGTCAAAACGCATGGAATCGAAGCGCTCGAGGACCTTAAAGGTCGTAATGGCCTGGCGGGCGAAAGGATCGTCAGAAACCGCCATCTTGACACGGTCGCGCGTCGATCGGGCAATACCGGTATTGATGGTGCCCTCGTCCATGGCGATGTGCCCGTGGACAAGCGTGATATAGCGGCGGTCGAGCGTACGCGTGCGAATGAGATTTTGAAGCGCGCGCTGGGTGTCGTCGTCTTTTGCCGCGAGCATAAGGCCCGAGGTATCGCGATCCAGGCGATGCACGATGCCGGGGCGGTCCTCACCCTGCACGGTACCAAGATGATCGATACCGCAGTGGTAGACCAAGGCGTTCGCAAGCGTGCCGCTCTCGTGGCCGTGGGCGGGATGGCACACCAGCCCGCGCTGCTTGGAGAGCACAATGAGATAGTCGTCCTCATAGCGAATGTCGAGCGGGATGGCCTCGGGAATCACATCGGTGGGATCGTGCGGCTCGGGCAGGTCGACCGAGATGCGGTCACCGGCGCGTACGGCATACTTTTTTGACAGACAGGTCTCGCCGTTCACGATTACGGCGCCGCCCTCGATCAAATGCGCGCAGGCAGAGCGCGTGGGGCAGCCGTCGTTGGCACCCAGAAAGCCGTCGAGACGCTGGCCAGAGCAATCGTCGGCAACAAGAATATGGATGTCGGCCATTAACGCTCATTCCTTTCGCGAATCTTGCGGGCACGCTCCCCACGCTGCTTGGCTTTGCGTTTGGCGCGGGCCTCGTCACGGGCGTTGAGCTCGGCGGTCGCATCGACCTCGCGAGCGGCGGGACTCAAGAAAATGTAACCGATAAGCGCCAGCACAACACCGACCGTAATGCCGATATCGGCCACATTGAAGACGGGAAAGTCGATGAAGGTGGTGGCAATAAAATCGGTCACGAAGCCAAAGGCCAAACGATCGATAGCGTTGCCGATAGCACCGCCCGCAACCATCGCCATGCCCACAACCTCAAGATGGGCGAGATGAGGTGCACGAACGAGGTACACGGCAATAGCGACAATGACCGCCAGCGCCAGCACGGCAAACGCGATGCCATGCCCCTCGCCCATGCTAAAGGCAGCGCCGATATTGCGGACAAACAGGAAGTCGATCACGCCGGGGATGACGGTCACATGCAGTGCATCGCCCACGGCACGAACCGCAAGCTTGGTCAACTGGTCAACAAGCAGCACAACCAGCGCCACCCCACCAGCAACACCCAACCGCCAACCCAAAGGCGGCGTCATATCCCCAGTACGACCCAAATCAATCCCCTGCCCTCAGAACAATCGGATTCCGTTGAACGCAATTAACCATCTTATATTGCCATACGCAGAGCGCACGACATATCCACCAACGCAAGCGTAATAACCAGCACAAAACGAAAGCGACATTCCGAAAAACAGAATGCCGCTTAAATATGACACAGGTAGTCGTTGGGGACGTTCTTGTTTGACTAGTCGTTTAAGAACGTCCCCAACGACTAGGTCCATAGAAACGCCGCATTACCGTCATCAACAGCGAAAACGTCCCTAAGCGAGCAAGGTGACGTGAAAGAGGAGGGAAGCGTACTTTGGTACGCGACCGACGATTGAACGTCAGATTGCCGCTTAGGAGCGTTTGCAGCGTCGGTAGGTTACGGCGTTCTACGAACGCCGTAACCTACAGCGCGTCAGCGCAGCGCTTGCAGATATGTGCGTGACCGTTGTACTCGCCGACGGTGGTGCGGTAATTCCAGCAACGGTCGCAGCACTCGCCCTCGGCAGCCTCGATGGCAACGGAGAGCTCCTCGCCCTGGGTCAGCTCAACATCGGAAACGATGTAGAACTCGGCCAGGTCGACCGCCTTGTCGCCGGTCAGCAGCGCGTACATCTCGGCGGGAACGACCGCCTTGACGCGGACCTGCTGGCTCTTAGTGAAGGTGCCGACGGAGCGGGCATCCTCAAGGGCCTTGGTCACGGCGCTACGGAGCTCGAGTGAAGCCTCGAGCACGCCCTCGAACTCATTGGCCTCGTCGACCGTGATAGGCGACTTATACCAATCGAGCAGCGCGGCGTACTTCTGGTGGTCGACGCAGCCGGCAGGCGCGTAGGCCATGGCCTCGTCGACGGTGTAGGACAAAATCGGCTGCAGATCGCGCATGAGCATCGAGAAGAGCTCGGCCAGCACGGTCTGGGCGCTGCGGCGCTCGAGCGAGCCAGGCTTGTCGCAGTACAGGCGGTCCTTCAGGGCGTCGAGGTACACGTTGGAAAGCTCGGTAACCACGAAGTCATAAAGCGCACGGTAAGCGCGCGGGAACTCGTAGCAAGAGTAAGCGTCGTCGACCTCGGCCTGAACCTGGGTCAGACGGGCAACCATGAGCTTGTCGAGCGGCAGCAGGTCGGCAAAGGCGACACCGTCGGTCTCAGGCTCAAACTGGCCCTCGAGCTCGGAAAGCAGGAAGCGCAGCGTGTTGCGGAAACGACGGTAGGCATCGGACGTACGGGCAAGAATCTCGTGGTCGATGGACACGTCGGAGCTGGTGTCAACGGAAGCAACCCACAGGCGGATGATGTCGGCGCCCATCTCGTCACAGACCTTATTGGGGTCGATGACGTTGCCGAGCGACTTGGACATCTTGCGGCCCTGGCCGTCGAGCGTGAAGCCCTGCGAGACGACCGCCTTGTAGGGAGCATGGCCGTTGGCGCCCACCGAAGTGAGCAGCGAGCTCTGGAACCAACCGCGATGCTGGTCGGAGCCCTCGAGGTACACATCCGCCGGATACTCCAGCTCGGGACGGTACTCGCAGACGGCCTTCCAGGAGACGCCGGAATCCCACCACACGTCGAGGATGTCCTTATCGGCCTTGAGGTGATGGCCGCCGCACTTGGGGCAGACGCAGGCCTCGCCCAGGTAGCTCTCGGGAGCGTCGGTGAACCAGGCGTCGGAGCCCTTCTCGTGG
>DBFAHJ010000090.1:0-10163 GCA_048227095.1 Collinsella aerofaciens
CCATGGAAATAGACGCCGCATCGGCACGGCGCTAGCGAAGCGCCGGTAATCGCACGCAAGTTACGGGCGCGGCGGCACTAACACATCGTAGCGAACGGCCTTGCCCGCAAGCTGATAGCTCGGCTTAACGCCGGCAAGCAGCGGGCCCTTTACCGGCCGCTTGATAACGACCTTGCGCGGATGCACAGCAAGCGCCGCCTCGACCAGCGTCTCCTCATCGGCACACGGCTGTTCCAGATGATGCAAGAGCTGGAACTTCTTTTTCACCGCCGCGCTCTTGGTGCGCTCGGGAAACATGGGATCCAGATACACCACGTCGGGAGCTGCAAGCTCGTCCCGCTCGATCAGCCCAGCTGTATGGCGAAGGCCGGCAATGCTGTCCTCGCCCGCATGTAAGCGCATGCGCGCCACGGCTGTCGCAAGCGCCGGATCATCTACCGCGCGATCCAAGGCATCCTTGAGGAGCGCCGCGATCACGCAATCCTGCTCATACAGATCGACGGTAAAGCCCGCGGCCGCCAGCAGCAGCGAATCCTCGCCAAAGCCTGCCGTAGCGTCAATCGCCCATGGTCGCTCGATGCCCTTTGTGCGCGCAGCCTTCACCAACAGCTCTTGCTGCAGACGGCCCTGCTTGAGTCGCGGCAGCATGCGGCCAAAATCGGCACGCAGCTCCATCGTGCCGTCGGTGAGCGTGAGGCCCTCGGGCTTCCCGGTCAGCTCAAGCCCCGCGGCCCGAGCAACAGAAAAGGGATCGACGACGCCCATGGGTACTCCTTAGCAAGCAAAACGAATACGTGGGCGCCGTTCATGACGACACCCAACCGTCCGCTATTGTCCCACATGTGACATGGCCCACAGCATCCCAATGCAAAGCACCGCCATCAATCCCGTGCACACGGCAGCGATCACGGAATCACTCATGCGCCTTCCCAACGACCGCGGCTCACGCACTTGCCCTGCTCCGTACATCATGGCTTCTCCTTCGGTCCAGCTCTTACCATGGCCCCATCATCGCAGCGCCGCGCATACGCTGCCATCGATTTGACTTACGCCCAGCTTTCTTTTTTGAAAGGTTGGACCGTGCGGGCAAGAGACGCTTTCAAACGCATGCATCGCCGCGTTGAACTACAATGTGCTTCACCATATGTGCAGTACATTGGGTGCGCCAAGTTGGCGTACTCGTATCGAAAGGACCAGCCATGAGCTTCACTCGCAAGACTCTCAAAATCCTTGCTCTCATCTACTTTGTTTTGGGCATCGCCAGCCTCGTCACCGCCGGCGTCGGTATCGCCACGGGCGGTCTCGATTCCACGTACGGTTCGTACGCCACGCTCGCAGCGGTCGTGCTTATCGCCAAGGGTCTCGTCGACCTTGCCGCAGGCGTCGCCGGTATCAAGGGCGCCAACAAGCCTTCGCAGGTGGACGGCGCGTTTAAGCTCGGTATTGTTGCCGCGGTCGCCACGCTTGCCCAAGCGGTGCTCACGCTTCCCGCGTTTGGCGGCGACGCCATCAACTTTGGCGCCTTTGTCATCGTGGTGTACGACCTGTTCTTTGTTCAGCAGGCACACGCCGTTAAGGCCGAGAACAAGGACCGCCTATAAGCGCTCGCTTCTCATAACCTCTGCAGCCAAGCAACTAAAAAGGGCCGATCGCGCATCTCCGCGGTCGGCCCTTTACGTTTGCCTAGATAAAACCCACCAAAATAAACCTGTCCCTTTTTTGGCTGGTTGTTAGCTGTGGCGGTACTCGGCGATGATGAAGTCGATATCGGTTTGGAGCGTGTCCAGGTTTGCCAGGCGCTCTTTGTCGGCAGGGCGCGTGCGATAGTAGTACGGCGTCATCTGGAACACCGCCTCGATATCGGCCTGGGTCTGAAGCGTAATATTCGCGGACACCTGCTGCGTTCCAACCAGCTTGAGCTCCGTTGTTTGTGGCAGCTTCTCATCGTTAAGGTACGGCGTGTCGTAGAGTACCTCCTTGAGCCCAAAGAGGTGACGAGCACCCGGCACCACGGTGTAGAGCGAACCCTCCGGCGCCAGCACGCGGGCAAACTCGCGCTCGTTAAAGGGGGCAAAGAGCTCGGTCACCATATCGAAGGCGCCATCGGCCACGGGGATGTCCTTCATGTTGGCCACGAAGTAGGTCGCATCGCCGCGCTTGGCGGCCAGGCGCACCATCTCCTTGCCCAGGTCAAAACCGTAAGCATCTACGCCCGGCACCGCGCCCATGGCACTGGTGTAATAGCCCTCGCCGCAGCAAATATCGAGCAGCGTCATGGGGCCGTTCGCAGACGTGGCGCACCCAGACACCTGCTTGCGCACCAGCTCGACCATCGCATCGCGCAACGGCGCGTAGTATCCACGGTTCAAAAAGTCACGACGGCTGCGCGCCTGCGACTTGGGATCGCCCATGGAGTCGCCGCTCTTGGACGAGCGCAGTAGATATAGATAACCCTCGCGCGCACGGTCAAACCGGTGTCCGCCCGCGCATGCGACCCCACGCTCATCGTCCACCAACGGTTCATGGCAAACGGGACACAACAACATGGCAACTCCTTAGCGCGAACAACACAACGCACACCATTGTCGCACGCCTTCCTCACCTAGTCATTGGGGACGTTCTTGAATGACTAGTTAGAAGAGATAAGGAGTGTCCCCAGCTGCCGACAGAAAAGGAACGTCCCTAAGTGCCGACTGGTTGCATTAGGAGTATCATCATCTGCGCAAATAAGCACGAAAGAGCATATTAGAGATTGAGAGCATATGGCTGACACCGTATCTAAGCACATTGACATGACCACCGGCTCGCTGTGGCGCAATATCCCCCTGTTCGCCTTCCCCGTGGCCGCCACGAGCATCTTGGAGCAGCTGTCGAACCTCATCGCCACGGTCATCATCGGTAACTTCTCGGGCGACCAGGGAACCCTCGCCATGGCAGCGGTCGGCTCCAATGTTCCGCTTACCAGTCTTATGCTCAACCTGTTTATTGGCATGTCGCTTGGCTCCAACGTGGTCATCGCCAACGCCATCGGCCGCAACGATCAGAACATGGTCAAACGCGCCGTCCATACCTCGATTTTAATGGCGCTCGTGGGCTTTGTCGTCATCGCCCTGGGCGAGGTCTTTGCCGAGCCCATGCTCGCCGCGCTCAACGTTCCCGCCGAGACCATGCCGCTCGCTTCACTCTATCTACGCGTCTTTTTGCTGAGCATGCCCTCGATTTTGCTCTACAACTTTGAGGCCGCGATCTTCCGCTCCGTCGGCATCACCCGCATGCCGCTGCAGGCGCTTGCCGTGTCCACCGTCCTCAACATTGGCCTGGACCTCATCTTTGTCCCCGTACTCCACTGGGGCGTCGCGGGCGTCGCCATCGCCACCGCCATCGCCTACACCGTCAGCGCCGCTACGCTCTTTATTCGCCTGCTCAAGACCGACTCCGTCGTCCGCGTCACCCCGCGCGACCTGGCTATCGACCCCGTCGCCCTCAAGCGCATCGTTAAGATCGGCCTGCCCGCCGGCATCCAAAGCGCTGTCTTTGCCGTCGCCAACATCATCATCCAGTCCGCCATCAACAGCTTGGGCACCGAGGTCATGGCGGCATCGAGCGCCGCCATGAGCCTGGAGTACGTGTGCTACAACCTGCTCAACAGTTTTAGTCAGGCTTGCACCACCTTTGTGGGACAAAACCACGGTGCCCGCCAGATCGACCGTTGCACCAAGACGCTCAAGGTCTGCCTAGTCGAAGGCGGTATCGTCGCGCTCACCACAATTATCGTTATTGTTGGCCTAGGGCGCGAGATCTTGTCGCTGTTCAACAGCGATCCCAACATCGTCTCGATCGGCTATATCCGCGTGTGCTCGATCTTCCCGGCGTACGCCTTTAGCATGTTCTACGAAAACATGTCAGGCTACCTGCGCGGCTTTGGTATCTCGCTCACGCCCGCCCTCATCACCATGATCTGCGTCTGCGGCATCCGCTTCTATTGGGTGTTCTGCGTGTTCCCGCACTTCCGCACCTTTGCGAACATCATGATGGTCTACCCCATCAGCCTGGGCACCACGGCGTTCTTTATGGTCGTAGCGGTATTGCTCTGCCACCCGGCACGCACCTATCGCGCCACCCAAGCCAAAGCGACAGCCCGCTAAACACCGCACTCAACGCCACGCCAGTCATTAATTGACAATATGTGAGCTCATGTAGTCGATAAAGCGCCTCGTGGCGATAGGCATGGTGTCCCAACTGCGCCAGGCTGCCACTACGTCGCGCGAGGGGGCGTGCACGATGGGCCGCACGCGAATATCGGCTCGCATGCCCTCAACGGTACGGCGATATAGCATGCTCACGCCTAGGCCCTCCTCCACCATCGCCATGATGGTGTAGTCGTCGGTCACCTCACTCGTCACATGCGGCGACAGGCCATGCGCAGCAAATGCATCGAGCACCAGGCTCTGTTCGCCCTCATCCAGCAGCACAAACGGCTCGGACGCCAGGTCGGCGAGTGTCACCTTTTCCTTTGCCGTCAGTGGATGCGCGGCCGGCAATAATGCTACCAACTCGTCGTGATAGACCACGCGCTTCTCGAGCCCCGCGGTAAACCCGCGTGCCGTAAAGCAAAAGTCAACCACGCCATCGTGCACCCACTGGGCGTTGCGCGTGTAATCGCCCTGCTTGAGGGTAAAGTGCACGCCCGGATGCAGGGCCCCAAAGTCGCGGATCACGCGCGGCAACACGGTTCGACTCACGTTGGTAAACGTCGCAATGCGAATATCGGTCGACGAAAGCCCCAGCAGCTCCTGGCGCTTGCCCTCGAGCTCGGCCTCGGCAGTCACGATCTGGCGCAGGTACGGCAGATATTGTTTACCGTCGCGCGTAAGCGTAACGCCCTGCTTTCCGCGCTCGATAAGCGTGGTACCCAGCTCGCGCTCGAGCGCTTTGACGGCCTGGCTCACCGCACTTTGCGTATAGCCCAGCTCGTCCGCCGCGCCCTTAAGACTGCCGCGATCGACCACCATACAAACAATCTGATACCGCGATGTCATCGTGCCTCCACATCAATGCAGCCGTAAAACGTTTTGTCAGCGCTTTTCGCGCCTACTTTAGCATTTCTTAATCATACTGAAGATACATTCGCTTTACTACATCCACATCTGGGAGCAGAATCCTTTGTACGAAACCGTTCTGTAACAAAAGGAGTCCCATGGATCGCAAAAAAGCAATCGCGCTCTCATTTTCCGTTCCCGTCGCATGGGGCTTTTCGTACCCTCTCATGAAGATCGGCATGGACAGCATGAACGCCACGAGCATCGTCGCGCTACGCTGTATCATCGCCTTTGTGGTCTGCCTGCTGCTCTTCCACAAGCGCGCGTTCCGCATCAACCGCGACCTTATGGTTCGCGCCGCCATCATCGGCGCCATCATGGCAACCGAGCTCACCTGCATGTGCCTGGGCTCCAGCCTCACCTCTGCCTCCACTGCCGGCTTTTTGCAGAGCCTGACGGTCGTGATCGTGCCGTTTGCCAACGCCGCCCTGCTGCGCCGCGCCCCCGAGCGCAAAGTGCTCATCGGCACCGCCATCGTCACCTGCGGCATGTTGCTGCTCTCGGGCACCGACTTCACCAGCCTGAATCCGGGCGCGCTCATCATGCTGCTCTCCGCTTTTATCTATGCCGGCCACATTATCGTAGCCAAGCGCTTTGTCGAAGATGTCGACCCGCTGTCCCTGGGCGTTTGGCAGCTGGGCTTTGGCGGCCTGTTCTCGGGCATTGCCGCATGCGTCTTTGGCGGTTTCACACTTCCCAGTACGCCCAGCGAGATCGTGGTCGTCGTTGCCCTCGCGCTCATCTGTTCTGCCTACGGTTTTATCACCCAGACGCTCGTGCAGCCCCACGTGCCCGCCGAGACCACCGGCTTCGCCTTCTCGCTCGAGCCAGTCTGCTCCGCCGTCTTCTCGTTCTTCCTGGTCGGCGAGGTCCTGAGCCCCATCGCTTTCTTTGGCGCCGCCCTCATCCTCACCGGCGTCATGGTGGCAACCGTCGAGCTTCCGCGCCTTCGCGCACATGGACAGGCTCGCATGGCAGGAGCGCCCGAGCACGTCTCGTAGACCCCACTCTTCATACAGCCGCGGCATAAAGGCAACCGGTGCGCCTTTACAATAGATGCCAACAGAGCATCTGACGTAAAGGAGCCCCATGGACGCCGCGACCCGCGACCGCAACATAGCAACTTGGTTGGGCGATGCGCCGCAGCCGGTACGTGACACTACGAACCAGCTGCTCGAGCGTATCGCCCTTTTGCGTGCCGAGCAGACCATCTACCCGGCACAAGACGACATCCTCAATGCCCTCGCCTACACGCCGGCCGACCAGGTCAAAGTTGTCATCTTGGGTCAGGACCCCTATCACGGACCCAACCAGGCAATGGGACTGTCGTTCTCGGTCCCCGCGACGCAAACCAAGTTGCCGCCGAGCCTGCGCAACATCTATAAGGAACTCAAAGCCGATCTGGGTTGTCCCATTCCCGCCACGGGAGATCTAACACCATGGGCACAACAGGGCGTCCTGCTCCTCAACACTACGCTCACCGTGCGCGAGCATGCCGCTAACTCGCACGCCAAGCTTGGCTGGAACACGCTCACCGACTACGTTATCGAACGCTGCTGCCAGCTGCCCCAGCCGGTAGTCTTTTTGACATGGGGTCGCTTTGCCCAGCAGATGGTCGAAGGCAAGATCGTCGCAACTGGTGCGGGCAAGGCAACCGACAAGTTCTGTCTGGCCTCCACGCACCCCTCGCCGCTTTCGGCCAACCGTGCCACGGTAGAACTCCCCGCCTTTATGGGATCGCGCCCCTTCTCAGCAGCTAATCGGCTACTCGAACAGTACGGCTCGACCCCCGTCAACTGGACCTGCCTCGGCTAAAAATCGATACATCAAAAACGCGCCCGACGGCTTTCCATCGGGCGCGTTACCTATTCGGGCCAAATAAATTGCGTGCGGCCGGCCTCGCCGCCATCGATCAAAAGACTCTGTCCGGTCATAAACTGGTTGGTCACGCCCACAAAGTAGATCCACTCGGCGATCTCTTGGGCGGTGGCCCAGCGTTTAAGCGGCGTAAGCTCCATAATCTGATTCCACAGGTGCTCGTCTTCCATCACGCAACGGTTGAGCGGCGTGATAACGCCGCCCGGGTCCACACTGTTGGCGATGGCCTGCGGCGCCAGGCGGTTTGCAAGGTTCTTGGTGTAGGCGATAACGCCGCCCTTGCTGGCGGCATAAGCGGGAAACTCTGATCCCGTATGCCCGCTCGCCGACCCCACATTGACCACGGATTTGATAGCCGGCGCCGGCTTGGCGGCAAGCCCCTCCCCCACAAAGGCGTAGCGCTCGGTCACGTTGATGGTGCCATACAGGTTGGCGGCGATGTCGTCGGCCGATTCCTGCGTACCGGCAACGTTCACGATTACCTGAGGCTCAAGGTCGCCTGGAAACGAGTTAGGCTCGCGGACATCAACGATCAGATGGCGGTAGCGCTCGTGTTCGACCGCCGCCGGCAGCAGGTCAAAGCCCACGACCTCGTGGCCCTCATCCAAAAAGCGCCGCACGCATGCGGCTCCGATACCGCCCGAAGCGCCCGTGATCAAAACCCGCATACTTGCTCCTTAGGCGGTTGCGTGGCGCTCGAGGTACTCGGAGCCCACATTCTCGCGCTCCCAGCCGCGCACGACCTTGTAGCCCACAGGGCTCAGGAAGACCTCGCACAGCAGCTCGGCAACAGCACCCGTCAGCGAGCACATAAGGACCTGCACCCAGGTCCAACCAAAGAACGTGTGGCTCACTACAATGGCAAAGACCAGGTTGTCGATAAACTGGCCAACACCCGTGGACACATAGGAGCGGAAGGCGAAGCTCGCAAAGTTATTCTTTTTGAGCATGCGGCCGAGCGACTGGTTGAGCGTGGAGTTAACCACGGCAGAAACGAGCATTGCCAGCGAAGAGCCCAGCACCACGTACCAGGTGCCGCCGATGGTGGCGTTAAGGGCAGTGTTGACCTCGATCATGCCCGTGTCGTAGTAGGCGCCCCACATGCCGGGCGTGAGCGAGCATGCCCAAAAGCACAGACTCACGGCCAGGTTGACCAGCAGCGCGAGGATAGAGATTTTGATGGATGCCTTGGCGCCAAAGCGCTTGCAGATCATGTCCTGGCACAAAAACGAAACCCAGCTCACCACAAAGCCACAGTCGAGCGCCAGATACGGCAGGCTGATGAGCTCTTTGTTGGCCAGCAGGTTCATCATGATGACGCTCACGAAAAACAGCGAAACCGTTGCCGCGGGAATGCTCCGCAACAGGACCTTGTAGTCCTCCATGACCTTCTTGATCATTATGTACTCCTTTGGTTTTAGGTTTAACGAGCAGGATATCGGACCCGAACTGCTCGGACGCCCCGGTCTTGAGACGACGGTGGGTATAATAGCCGCACACACGGCATAAGGCAAGCAAACGGCGCGGCAGCCCCGTAGGGCCACCGCGCCGATGCGTTAAAAGGCCACGTTGCCAAACTCCGACAGGATAAGGTCGGGGTTGTGGTCGGTAGCCCAATCCACGTTCCACGGGCTCGTGAACAGCAGCAGCTTACCGCCGCGCATGTCCTCGACGCGCAGCGTGTCGCGCGTGAGCGAAAGAGCCGGGATATCGATGGCATCGGGGTCATTCTGGATCCAGCGGATGTCCGTATAGGGCAGCGGCTGGCGACGAACCTCAACACGGTACTCGGCCTTGAGGCGGCGCTCGAGCACCTCAAACTGCAGCACGCCGACCACGCCCACAATGACGCTCTCCATGCCGGCACCCAGCTCGCGGAAGATCTGGATGGCGCCCTCCTGGGCAAGCTCCTCCATGCCCTTGACGAACTGCTTGCGCTTGAGCGTGTCGACCTGCGTAATGCGAGCGAACATCTCGGGGGCAAACGTCGGGATCTGCGGATACTGCACGTGGCGCTTGCCGGAGCACACGGTGTCGCCGATGCTAAAGATACCTGGGTCGAACAGGCCTACGATATCGCCCGCGTACGCCTCGTCCACGATGGCGCGATCATCGGCCATCATCGACGTGCCCGTGGCAAGCTTGAGCTTGCGGTTGCCCTGCACGTGGAAGGCATCCATGCCGCGCTCGAACTTGCCCGAGCAAATGCGCACAAAAGCGATGCGGTCGCGGTGGTTCTTGTCCATGTTTGCCTGGATCTTAAACACAAAACCGCTAAAGTCATCGCGGCAGGGATCGACCGGCTCGCTGGTGAGCGTATCGGTATAGGCGCGCGGCGTCGGAGCCAGGCGCAGGAACTCCTTCAGGAAGGGCTCAACGCCAAAGTTGGTAAGTGCCGAGCCAAAGAACGCCGGGCTCAGCTTGCCGCAGGCCACAGCATCCAAGTCGAGCTCGTCGCCGGCACCATCGAGCAACTCGATGTCGTCCATCAGGTTCTTGTGGTTTTCCTCGCCGATGAGCTCATCCAAGGCGGGGTCGCCCAGCTCGGCCTCGACCTCGGCGACCTTCTTGGTGGCGTTGGCGTGACCATCGCCCTCAAAGGCGATAACGCGACGGGTCTGACGATCGAACACGCCGCGGAAGTTGCGGCCGCTGCCGATCGGCCAGTTCATAGGATACGTATTGATGCCCAGGACATTCTCGATCTCTTCCATGAGCTCAAACGGATCGCGAGCCTCGTGGTCGAGCTTGTTCACAAAGGTGAAGATGGGAATGTGACGCAGCGTACAAACCTTAAAGAGCTTTTTGGTCTGGGCCTCGACGCCCTTGGCGCCGTCGATGACCATGACTGCGGCGTCGGCGGCCATAAGGGTACGGTAGGTATCCTCCGAGAAGTCCTGGTGGCCGGGGGTATCGAGGATGTTGACGCAGGCGCCGTTATAGGTGAACTGCAGCACCGAGGAGGTGACAGAGATGCCGCGCTCCTTCTCGATGTCCATCCAGTCCGAGACGGCATGCTTGGCCGAGCTCTTGCCCTTGACCGAGCCGGCGGTCTGGATACTGCCGGTATAGAGCAGCAGCTTCTCGGTAAGCGTGGTCTTACCGGCGTCCGGGTGGCTGATGATCGCGAATGTGCGGCGCGACGAGATTTCATCCGACAGGCTTGCCATGCGGATCCTTTCTTGC